>CAZGXS010000038.1:0-5724 GCA_964529935.1 uncultured bacterium
CAATGATACTTTACCCCTTCCTCATTGATCTGTCAAGTAAAAAATTATCTATTGTTATCTAAGAATTAAAGTGGAGACTTCAAAACTAACCTCAACCTTTCCCGGGCTGGCCCGCTGTGGCCTCACCAGAAGGTCGTTGATGGCTAAAAACCGAGGCGGATTTTCAATTCGGTAAAGGTAATCAATAAGCTCGCCGAGCTCTATTTCTTTCAGCCTGATCTCCACCAGGGATTCCTTATAGTAATCGCTAAGGACTCTTTCCCGAGGCCTCATCGAGAAGACCCTTTCCTTAATCCCCGACTCCGCAGTTAACCTTTCCAGGAAGGAGAAGAGGTTAAAATCTTTCCCACGGGCAACTAATCCTTCTTCAACAAATTCTAAGTTTTCTTTAAGAACTAAGTAATCGTTTCTAAGTCTAACTATCTCTATTAGATCTTCTTCTCTTCCCTGAATTCTTCCCTCCAAAATCTCTATCCTGGCCATAACCGGAGCCAGGAGAAGATGATAAAAGAGAAGAATAAAAAGAAAAGCTCCCCCTCCCCACAAAGCAATTCTTTCTCTTCTTGCTAACATAATTTCCCCCTGCAAATAAACAAGATATCCCTCCCTGCGGTCGGGATAGGGTTCAAGGGTTCAAGGGTTCAAGGTTAAAAACAATTAAAATGAAGACAAACCGACCAACCATGAACTGTGAACCCGTGAACCTTTTTTTCAGTTTTACATTTTGCATTTGACTTATCTGGCAGGATAAATATCCAGGGTGAACCTGACCATCTCTCCGTCGGAATTGAGCCGGGCTCGAGCCAGAGAAACTCTCTGGAAAAAAGGAGATCCCTCCAGCTCCCGCCTCAATAAATCGACGACTCGGAAAGAGACTACGCTTCCATCTATCCTGACGGAATCATCCCTTAGCCTGAGGCTAAAAAGCTGCACCTCTTCCCCTTGGGGAATCCTTAAGAAAAGCTCCCGCATGACTCTTAAGGAAGAGAGCCTCGGCTGAGCTAACTTCTCGAGAGCTTGTTCCTTACCCCTCTCTTCTTCCACTCTCCTTCTCATCAGCTCTAATTCCATTCCCCTGATGATCCGGCCTTCAGGAAAGACATCCCTGAACATACTTTCTATTCTTTTATTGAGAGCCCGATACCTCTCTTCCCTCAAATGCAAATTCATAAAAAGACCGACTAAGCTAAAGCTAATTATGCCCCCAGCCAAAATAGCCGGAAGAATCAAGATCTTTTTCATCCGAGCCCGGTCAAGCCGCCGGACAAACTCCTCCTTCCTGAAGTTGAAATGGAGCTTCCCCCGGCCCAGCCCCTCTAAGGCTAACCCCATTCCCCCGCAGAGAGAAGGAAATAAATCCTCATTTAGACGGTGTTCAATGCCCCTCGCCAAATGATAGATAGATACCTCAAGGTCTAATTCCCGGGAAAGATGTTCTCTCAAGACCGAAAGCTGGCTACCTCCCCCGCTCAAGACTATCTCTTCCACCTCTTTCCCGGAACGTGCCTGAAAGGAGACAAGGGTGCGCTCTATCTCCTTCAAGATGGGCTCAAAATCCTGCTTAGGAACATCACTCAGGCACTTCTCATCACCGGCCAGTTTGCCGCTTCCCTTTTCTTCTTCTGTTTCCTCGACAGATACTGTCTTCTCTTTAGCAGAGGGAGAGATAAAATTTTTACTGCCTTGAGGAATACCCCGGACAAAGGACAATCTCCCTTCAGAGACTACCGCTATCGTCGTCTTCTCAGCTCCCAGATCAACGAGAGCTACCGTTTTTTCTCCCCCATTCTCTCCCAGGCTATAAGCATTAAAAATAGCCGCAACATCTAAGCTGACAATTGCCGGCTCTATTCCTGCCCGGGAGAGAATATCCAAATGCTCCCTGACCCTCTTCTTATCAACGGCTATCATCAAAACCTCAGCTTCCTTCCCTTTTGCTTCTCCGATAATCTGGAAATCAATGATCGCCTCCTCCACCGGAAAAGGAAGATAGGGTTCAGCTTCAAATTTTATCGTTTTTTCTATTTTTCCCCTCTCCCGGAAAGGAAAAGTAATATTTCTCACTACTACCGCCGTGAGAGGAAGAGCTGAAATAATTTTCTCTTCCTTAATCTTTTTCTCCTCAAAAAGCTCTTTAATCGTCCGGGAGATGGATTCTTTCTCTTCCTCCCCTTCCTTCCTTTCTATCTCTTTGCAGGAGAAATCTACGATGCGCAGACCCTTTCGTCCTAAGGCCAACTCCACCACCCTCACCGCATCAGCCCCAATATCCAGCCCCAGAGCCCTTTTTTCTAAGATAAACATAAAATAGCCTCACTTCATTTTGTAATCTGTGTAATCTATATTTGACAAACTCGTACAAAGTCATCTTTGCCGTCATTCCGGGCTTGACCCGGAATCCAGTAATTTCAACACGTTCTGGATTCCGGCTTTCGCCGGAATGACGAAATTGATGATTTCTGACTTTTTACGAGTGTGTCATACTTTTATCTGTGTCCTCAGAAATTTCTCCAGTAAATTATTTCCGGGCCTTCGGGCGTCCTCTCTACAACTGCCTTTATCAACCTAGTCGCTTCTCTTACCCGGCCCAGGGCTTCTATCGAGAAAAATTGACTCTCCTCGGTAGTAATCAGCCTCTCTACTCTTCTAAATATCTCCTCAGTTACCCCCCCTACCCTCCTGAGATCAGCTATCCCGGCAAACTCTCTTTCCTGGCGATAGTCAATGATCGCCTGAGCTAAAACCTCATCTATCTCCAGATCCAGAGCCTGAAGCACTCGGAGGTTAGCCGTATTGATATTTATTTTTCCCTCGCCATGTACCGTTACATATTGGCCCAGGCCGGCTCTATATTCCCTTTCCTCCCCCGCCTCCCCTCCGAAGAGAACTTTTTCATCTATTCCCCGCACCAGGAGCAGTTCTCTTAAGGTATCAAAGGGGGCATTCTTCGCCCGATAGGGAGGCTCCAAATCCTCATAATAATCGCTCTCAGCCCCTTCATTCTCTCCGATAAGAACAAAATCAAAGACGGTAACTTCATCATCCTCATCCACCCAATCAACCATAGCTGCAGCCAAAGCAGCGCTAAAGATAGGCTCCTCGTGCTGCCTGTTGAGAATATCAAAGAGATTCAAGAGCACCTCTACCTGCTGGCGATCAAGGCGGCCGTCTCTCTTCAGATAGTTCACATTTATCTTACCTCTTTCATCGACAATGTCAAAGGATACCTCTCCTTCTCCCAGAGATACAGTCGCCGGAAAGTCAGGTAAATCTTTTATCCACTCCTCATATTCCGGGTCATCCTTCCTATCAATGAAGAACATGGCCAGATTCACCCCTGAGCGGGCTAAGTAAGAAGCCTTGATACCATCGGCATAGTGCCCCGCCATAATGGCCTCCACCCGCATGAGCTGACCAAACTCCAGAACGAGAACGCTCAAGAGAGTAATCACCACCAGAGCCAAGACCAGAACCACTCCTCTTTCTTTTTTCATCTTTTCCCCAGAGGAATACTTACTAAAGTAGAGAAAGAAGTTTTTCTGTCTGCATTATCCCGGAAAGTCTTAGTTATCCTTACAGCCGTCGGCAACTTTCCTTCCTCCTCCTCCCAACACCACTCCTCCCGCCCTTCCTCAGCACCGTAATAACTAAAAGTGAGAGATTCCAAGCCCTCAAGGAGAACAAAAGTCTCTCCCCCTTGGCGAATATCATCATCCACCGGCCACTGGGTTCTTCTCATGAGAAAGTTTCCGCCTCCCGGAGCTGGTTCCAGATAATAGCTAATTTCCTGGATGCCTATCAACCTTAAGTTAAACGGTCGTCCCCCGGAAGCGGTGCTAAAATGAAGCTCTGTTTCCTCTCCTTCAAATTTAAGCTTTTCATTATCAGGCGAAATAAAAGCCGACTGGATCTCAGCGGAAATCATTTTTAAAATTAGCCGCGCCTCCCGGTGAAGCTCTACCCGTTCCCGGGAATCTTCCATAATGGCTACCGAGGAAGCATAAGAACCATAAATAATAGCCAGGATGGTGGCCATAATGGCCAAAGCGAGGAGAAGCTCGATCAGGGTAAACCCCTTCATTGGTCTCTCCCAAAGAGATAGCTCACCACCTCCAGCTCTTGCTCATCTCTTCCGTCAAACCAGGAGATAGTCACTACTATCCTTCTCAGTTCCTCTATTCCTTTCTCGAAAAGCTCGGCCTCGCTCACCGCCCGGCGCCAGCGAAAATGGGGGTGCTCTTCAAAAGTCCCTTCCTCTTCTCCTTCTCGGGGAAATCCTTCCTTGATTAGCCCCTCCATCTTTTCCTGGGCCAAAAGACCGGCTAAGGATATCCCCTGGGCGCGATTCGCTAAATTAACGCTTAAGAAATGGCTCTGAAGAATTACTACCAAAGACCCGGCAATAATGGCCAGGGCGATCATCACCTCTAAAAGAGTAAAGCCGCTCTTTCTACTTCTCACCTTCTTCAATTATTCTCACCCTCCCCACCGGTCCCTTTATGAGGATGGAGAGTTCCTCCCCTTTCTCATCCTGAAGATGAATACTGGTTCCCTCCACCCAACCCTGAGGAGAGAACCAGGTTGAGACTATTCCCCCACTTACTCTTCCCTCGCTCCGGGTAATTATATGCTGAAACCTTACCCCCTCAAGCAGATATCTTCTCTTTTTCTCCTCCGCACCCTCCTCCTCAAAGTTTTCCTCTCCCTTTACGGCGAGCCAGTACTCTCCTTTATCTAAATCATAATAAAGTCGATATTCCCTTCCACTTAAAGCCGCCCGACTTTGCGTATATCTAATCATCCCAACCAGGCGCCGGGCCGAACTTCTTAAGGCACTGTCAAAGAAAACCCCCCCTAACCGAGGAAGGGCCACCGCCGCCACCACTCCCAAGATGACCAGAACTACGACCAGCTCAATAAGGGTAAAGCCCTTAGGTCCCTTATCTCGCCTCCAGTTCCCAGCTGCGGATATCAGCATCCTCACCCTCCCCACCTTCTCGGCCATCTCTTCCAAAGGAGATGATATCAAATCCCCCCCCATGGATTCCCGGGGAGATATAGATATAAAGATTTCCCCAGGGGTCAAGAGGAACCCGGGCAAGATACCCCCTCCATCTCCGGGGCAAAGGCTCCATAGTCGGCTTACTTGCTAAGGCCTCCAGACCCTGTGCCGTAGTGGGAAAAAATCCATTGTCCAGCCTAAACATAGACAGGGCCCCCTTAAAACTGCTAATCTGCACCACCGCCGCTACCCTTCTCGCTTCCTCTTCCCGACCTAAAAAACGGGGAACGATAATAGTAGCCAGCGTTCCCAAAATAATGATCACCACCATCAGCTCGATCAAAGTAAACCCGCCCTCTTTGCGCATCGGAAGACCCTCCTCTTTGTAACTATTCAGGTTCAAGATTCACGGTTCAACGGTTCAAGGTTGGTTGGCTTATCTTCATTGTTTTTTTAACCTGGAACGGTGAACCGTGAACCTAACAAACCGAGCAGTTTTCTCTCTTTAACGGATTATCTGATTCATTTCAAAGATGGGAAGAAGCACCGCTAAAACTACAAAACCCACTACCAGTCCCATAGCTAAAATAATCAAGGGCTCAAGAAGGGAGATAAAGGTGCTCACCTTTGTCTGCACCTCATTATCATAAGTTTCCGCTACTTTAAGGAGCATTCCCTCTAAGTTCCCGCTTTCCTCGCCCACAGCGATCATGCGGACGACC
>CAZGXS010000039.1:0-5657 GCA_964529935.1 uncultured bacterium
CAGGACAAGAAAAAAGTGTCAAAGATTCAAAGTGTCAAAGTGTCAAAGATTTTTTATCTTTACTCTGACACTCTGATACTCTGACACTCTGATACTATAATGTTCTGGTGCCTGGTGCACTATTTTGTGCCTTGGTGCTCTAACAAGAGGAGGATAATAAAAATGGCCAAGGCAGTTCTTATTTACGGAAGCACTACCGGAAACACCGAAGCTCTGTCTAAAGCTGTAGAAAAAGGGTTAAAAACTTCAGGCCTGGATGTTTCTGTCAAAGAGGTGACGGATATCAACCCGGGAGAGCTGCAGGATTATGAGCTGATTATCCTGGGCTGCTCAACCTGGGGAGACGGAGAGCTGCAGGATGATTTTATTTCCTTTGAAGAAGAGCTGGGGAAGATAAAACTTGAGGGTAAAAAAGCGGCTGTTTTTGGACCCGGAGATAGTTCCTATCCTCTGTTTTGCGAGGCGGTAGATATTTTGGAAAAAAGACTAAAAGAATGCGGTGCCACGATAATTATTGATTCCTTAAAAATAGATGGAGATGGAGAGTTGCACCTTAAAGAAGCAGAGACTTGGGGAGAGAAGGCGGGGCAGGCACTGGGGGAATAGAACACGCTACATGCCGCACGCTAAAAGGCGCAAAGCCTGAAGCAGAAGTTAGAGCACTAAAGCATAACCCTTGCGGGCAGAGGCCGGAGAATGACATTGGGCGAGGAATCACATTACTGCAACACGGGATTTACTGAACATTTACCAAAGCCGGAAAAGCAGGAGGTTTTTATGTGTGTGGCTTTAATTGGCGGTATGGATAGGTTAGAACGGCAGTATATCAATATAGCCAAACAATTAGGGATAAAGCTTAGGGTGTTTAGTCAACATAAAAATTCCATGCAGTCAAAAATTGGAAAAGTGGATGGAGTGGTAATATTTACCAATAAGGTATCCCACAAGGCGAGAAAAGAAGCGGTGAGAATAGCCAAAATCAATAAAATCCCCTTTTTGATGCATCATTCCTGTGGGGTTTGTAGTTTGCGGGAGTGTCTTACTTGCTTAAAGAAAGCCCAATGTCCTCTCGGAGCATAAGTCCAGTGCATAGGAATTTCCTTTTTAAGTAGTTAAAAATGAAGAAGTTAAAAGAATAACTATTCATGTCATCCCCCGATTTAATCGGGGGATCCAGGAATCAAACATGGGGGCACTGGATTGTCCGGTCAAGCCGAACAATGACAGCGAGGTTACAAGTCCGCACCGAAGGTGCGCTAAGTCCAATAAATTACCCCGCATCTTAACCCTCTCCCCTTGAGGGAGAGGGAAGCCCCGTTAGATAAAAAGCTTATCTATCAACGGGATAAAGGTGAGGGGGGGGGGTCAGCAGAGACAATGACAATGAATCAAAAGCAAGAAATAGAGTCGGAGGTTTTGGAGGAAGTAATTAACTCTATCCGACAGATAAAATATGGGGAAGTGGTAATAGTAGTGCATAATTCCAAAATTGTGCAAATAGAAAAACGGGAAAAGAGACGATTTCAGGGAAAAGGGGGTGATGCGTATTGAGACAGAAAGAAGGAAGGAATAAGCGACCGTACGAGCGGAGCTATAAATAAATTAACTGGTGCACTGGTGCTCTAAAGTAATGCCCACTGGACAACCAGAGGTGTTCAGGAAAAATTTAAATACCGCTCGTGGGAAGGTAGAAAAGGATAAACCCAAGACCGCTTAGAGATAAATCTCTAAACGGGTCAAGGAGGATGAAACCTAACTCCCCTTAGAAAGGGAAAATTTCTAAAGGGGTAAACAGGGGCGGCATTTTTATGACGCCCTAAAAAAAGGAGGAAGAGAAAGATGGGAAGAAAACTATTTTGTTTGAGCCTGCTTTTAGTCTTCTCTCTCTACCCGGTCTCGCCGGCAGAAGCGGATGTTGCGGTAAGAAGGGCTGACTGGTTGGAGTTTGGAGGGGAGCTACGGCTGGATATGATCGTCCCTGAGGAAGCTGAGTCTTATGTGGAGATGGATCAGGTGGAACTTGATATCAAGGCTCTTCTGGCCGAGGGTGTTTATACCCAGGGGACATTTCAAATTACTAAAACTGGTGACGATGATTTTAAAATCTCGGTGCCTGAATGGTATACCCGCTTTAGCCTGGGAAACCACTGGCTGAAAATGGGTCTTACCCCGCGATTTATCGCGCCCGGGGATCTAGACCTGGGCAGTCACCGGACGGCCGGTCATCCCCTTATCAGCACTGCCTTCTGGCGGGATGAGCAGCATAATATTACCTTAGGAGGAATGATTCCCGGGGCCATGGGAGAGTGGAGGTACCGGCTTTCCTATGGAAGTGGGTTAAGATTAGCTGATAGACGCCCGGGGGATCATCGGTTTGATTATACTTATGTGTGGTGTGTTGATGACGGAGAATATGTAGGCATAGGTGACGAAATGCTCCACGATGACGACCACCACCGTATTGACGGAGATGAGATTGGGCTGGGTCTGGGATACCGCCACCATTTCTACCCCGAGGCTACCTTAGATTTAGTGGGTTTTGGTATCTGGAGCCGTATACCCGGAGATGAAAGGCCCGCCTTGTACCGTCTCGTCGGTTGGCCCCAGGAAAATGACCAACAGCGTCTGGGAGTAAGAGTTGTCTATGAGGCAGAAGTTCCCGCGGGAGAAATGCTGCTTATGGCTGGGTTCATTGCTGCTGAAGATGGAAAATTAGACCGGGATGCCTGGTTTCTCCAGGCCTCGCACGAGTTTGAGTTTCCCGCTCCTTTAATTGGGGACCGCTTCCTCACCGCGGTAGAACCACTCATCCGTTATGGCCATTATAATGTGGATGTGGTCAAGTATTTTATCGATCCCCTCACCTGGGATCGCCAGCAACTGACTTTGGCGCTTCTTACTGACCTGGTTGACAATGTCTCCCTTCGGATTGAGTATGATATAAACACGGAAGATACCGGTGGCCGGGAGATAGAGAACAATGAGTTTCGGGTTCAGTTAAGGGCAAGATGGTAAACGAAGACACCCCCACCCCTCTCTCCCCCCCAAGGGGAGAGGGTTAAGGAGGAATAATTAATATTTTGCAGCTTGCACCCTGGTTTTCGCCCAAAATTTGGAACTTTAGATACTAAGAAAAAATAGAGACGCCAATACATACAGTATTTTAATCGGAGTGTGAACTCAGGCTGGCCGCTCTTGTGCTGAGGAGAAGGTATCAACCTTTTAGGGAGCCGATGGTCTTGTTATTACCTATAGGGCGGAAGATTCGGATCTAAACCGCAAGGAGGTGATAGAAATACGATAAGAAAGCTCAAAATTGAGCCGGCAGGAGTGAGTACATTCTCGATGCTGGCGTCGAAAAAGATCTTACATCCAAAAAAAGGAGATAGAAAAATGCAGATAAATAAGATAAGACACGGAGAAAATCTAATGAAAAGCAGAATAGTGAAAACGTTCGCTATCGTAGTGGGGCTGGCTTTGATGCTGCCACTGGCAGTTGGGCATGCGCTGGCGTGCCTGCCGGAGGAGCGAATAGCGGGGCACATCCATATGCCCTCTCCTGGAGGTTTTCGGGACACTATGG
Source organism: uncultured bacterium (assembly GCA_964529935.1). Taxonomy (GTDB): domain Bacteria; phylum NPL-UPA2; class NPL-UPA2; order NPL-UPA2; family JAADIA01; genus CAZGXS01. The sequence goes on from CAZGXS010000039.1 coordinate 3,584, forward strand.
AGGCATTTGTTAGAGAGCAGTTTGACGAGCCAGTGTCGCTTTATGCTACCGGGTCGGGAGATTTGCGTCGTTACCTGAGGGGAGCGCTTGAACAAGGGATTATTGAACGGGGGACACTCTTTTCCTATAATCACCGTGAGGTTCACCGGCAGTTTGAAGCGGCACGTCCGTTTATTGCCGAGTTTCCGGGGCGTTTTCCTATCCGCGAGGAATTTGCTGAGCTGGTTGATCCCCTGGGAGAGCTACATTTAGTTTGGGTTAATGCTTATGTGATCATTTACAACCCTGATTTGATTGTCCGAGCAGAGGTGCCATCTACAATGGAAGCCTTAGCCAACTTTGATCAACCAATAGGCGTCCCCACTACCGGCTGCCTGGGAACCTGGGGAGCTATGGCCCTTTTTTATCACTTGGGGGCAGAAAACTTTACGCGGCTTATGGCCAATGCGGAAGTAAGGGGTAGCTTAGGGCATGTAACCGGAGCGGTGAAGGAGGGTACGGTAGCAGTGGGTATTTCTTCCTTGTTGGATGTGTTAGTAAGAGATGGTGAGGTAGGCATACTCTGGCCTCAGGAGGGAGCGATTGCCAAGCCGGCTCTTATGATTATCCCTGATAATCCTACGGATTGTCATCTCCGACTGGCTGATATTATTATGAGTCCGGAAGCAGCCGAGCTCTATGCGAGAGAGTTTAATATGGCTTCAGCTCTTCCCGGTGGTCCCGTGCCGGCGATAGTGGAGGAAAACAACTTTGACTTTGTTTTCATCCCTGCTGAGGCAATAATATGCCTGGAACTGGAAGCAAAAGTGGGCCAAATTGGAGGTTAGAGGGTTAACTTTTGGCTCTTCTCCAAAAATAGTAGTAAAGGGCAAATTTTGTAGTTAAGAGAACTTTCTTTCTTAATTCTCTCCCCCTTGCCTGTGCCCTTTAGGGTAATGGGGGAGGGTTAGGGTGGGGGGGTGAAAAAGAGCCAAAAAAAGGAAATTCTTATGCCATCAAGTGAGAGATGCGGTCAAACTCCCTGAAGAGTTCTTTGGTATTTTTGGTTTTGGTAACGCGGCCCTTTTTGATATCTTCGCTGGCTTGAGTTTCTTCTTTCTGCCATGCAGAGGTATAGAAGTAAGCCTGGTCTTTGGGGATGACAAGCTAATGCTCGAGGATTATCTTGTTACCCTGAATTTTTACATCAAGGTAGTCGTTAATCTGAAGATGAAGGTTTTTCACTACTTCTTTTGGCAGGGAAGCTGGTAATTTTGGCCTAATTTTCTCAACATAATGAATACCTCCTATTTTTATAAAAAAGTATAATATAATATTCATATTTTGTCAAGATATATTTAAGAAATTCCCGAGACAATGAATCAAAATAAAGAAATAGAATCGGAGATTTTAGAGGAAGTAATTAACTCTATCCGCCAGATAGAATACGGGGAAGTGGTGGTAAAGATACATAATGAAAAAGTCGTTCAGATAGAGAAAAAGGAGAAGAAGCGGTTTTAACCCAATAAAAGTAACTGCTCAATAAGTTATGGAAAAATATTCCAATATTGTCATTTTGACCCCTTCGCTTCTGTCATTCCGAGCGAAGCGAGGAATCTTATCATTACGCTTAAGGCATAGGCTTCGGGAGAAATCATTAACTGCTCAGGTTCAACGGTTCACGGTTCCTCGGCTTAGCTTCACTGTTTTTTAACCTTGAACGGTGAACCCAGGAACTTTGAACCTAAGTAAGGACAAGATTTCTCACATTCGTTCGAAATGACATGGCTGTTCGTTCGAAATGACAGGCAAAACGACCTGTCAGGTGAGGCGATTTATGTTTTAATCTGTGTAATTTCTAATAAAAATCTATGTAATCAGGTATAATGAATATTATACTAGGAGGTAACTTGTGATGCCCAGAATTAAACCGTTAAAAAAGGAAGAAGCAGAGGGTGAGGCAAAAGAAGTCTTAGAAAATATGGAGAAGCAGCTTGGGATGATTCCTAATGTTTTTGCCAGTATTGCGCATTATCCCAAAGCGCTTAAACCAATAAGGGAGCTATATCGAATAATTTCCAAAGAATCAACCATA
>CAZGXS010000040.1:0-5413 GCA_964529935.1 uncultured bacterium
TTTTGTTTGCCCGTTTAGAGATTTATCTCTAAGGGGTCTTAAGTCTATCCTTTTCTACTTTTCCAGGAGCAGTGTTTAAATTTTCACCTCCTTCCGGGCTATTTTTCCCCTGGGCAAGCAGTCTATAATGAATCCATCTCATCTTCTATGTGAGTCTCCTCACGATCATCCAGAACCAACCTTCCTTCTTTATTTAACTTAAAGTTGGCTATCTCCCATTCAATATCCTGAGGCAGTTCAGTTATCACTTCAATTTTCTCCCAGGGAAAACAGCGCACCTTGATCTTTCCCATCTTTGTCCCTTCCTTGGATTTAAACCTTCCAAAATGGTAAGTGCGGCAGCGCAGACGTAGATATTGGGCCTTTTCCTCCAGAACCTCCCCAATAGCCACATGGCTCTTAGCCTCGGGATACTCTTTTTCCGTCCTCACCTTAACGATTTTATTCATCTGTTTCCCCTTTCGCTTTCCCTCAAGCTTACCTTATGTATGTTACAGTATTATTACAGCAATGTTAAGATTTGGTTAAATTTTTCCTTTTCAGTTCTAATCTCTTTAGTCACTCCCCCCTTTTTTTATCATCCTTTCTCATTTCGCAGGAGATATTCAAAGTGAAAAAGGTCGCTCTCTTTATAGCTCTGCTGCCATTGTTAAGGGAAGGTTGGCAGCCACCTAGCAAACAGGGTAGCGTACATGATGCGGTAAATATCGGTGTTGTCAACCACACCCAGTTGGGTAACCTTCTCCGCATTAAGCCCTTTAGCCCGAACTACAACGCCACCGGATAGGTCGCCGGGTGTTGCCCAGGCCACGGCAAACGGCCAGCGGTTACCTTCTCTGTCCGCTGCCGTCAGGAACGGCTTGGTATTCGCACCATCAACACCATCCAGGGGCGCTTGTATCCATCTGCCATCCGGGCCAGTGTTGAAAGAAGCTTTGCCTACCTTTCCATCTACCAGCTTTGGCCAAGTGATATGCTTGCCACCGGCACTGCTATCGGCGGTGGTAATCAGCAAGGTATTGGGGTTGTCGGTGACGAACTCTACGAAGACTCCCAAGGCCTCGTCAGCGCGCTTGCCGGCCTCAAAGGAACCACTGGCGTTAGCTCTATTGCCAAAATTGTCAGTTGCCTCCTCTTCAGCAACGAGGAAAATGCCTTTCTCTGCGGCTTGGGGATTGCGTGAAAGGATCTCCAGTGCTGCCTCCGACATCTCGCCTATGGTGGGCGCCCCAGGGAGAAAAAGCGGTAGTCTCCGGTCACGCAACTCCTCTTCGGTCAAATCATTAAAGGTATGGCCGTGGGCAAATACACCCAGCACCCTGGTCACTGCCCTGTCAGCTGCTGCCGCCATTAGCTCATCACGGGTATAGACGACGGTGTAACCGAGTTGTTTTGCCCGCTCAATAAGGTTAACGCCATCCTGACGCTTACCTTCTCCGTGGCGACCGGTGACGCCCGCAGGTAAGAGAAACCTCTCACCACCACCTAAGATAACATCAACCCCGGATTCGATGACCTGCATAGCTTGCTCCTCTCTCATACCGCGAGATTCCGTGGAAGCAACAAATACAGCCGTTCCCGGCTCAGTTAGACAACCTGTCTGGACAAGAGCGGTGGCAAAACCGGCGGCTAGAGCTTCTTCCATAATGCTCATCTTTTTTCCGGAAAGGGCGGTAATCTCCTGGTGACCATCGAGACCGAAGCTATCTCTTGCCACCTTCACCCCGTAGGCATGGACAGTGGCGCCGCCATGAGAACTGGCAGTCAAGGCATCCCCCATATGCTCGGTGTAAGGAGCCATATAGGGCAGCTTATCCCAATTAAGTCTGCCATCCGGCCCCACCAGCCAAAAGCGAAGGGCATTCCAGTGGCTAAGCCCGTACCCGTCGGGGTGGAAAAAGATTACATTTCTAACACCGTCAGCCTCCACCGCCACTGGCGCCGGACCGCCAATAGCCACCAAAGTTGCTGCAAACAGCACCGCTACCATTACCCCGATTAACTTTTTGTGCATTTTTATCCTCCTTTTCTTTAAGCTTACCTGATGTATGTTACAATATGATTACAGCAATGTTAAGATTTGATTAAATTTCTTCACTCCCCTTTAAGCACCTCTTTTACCCTAATTACCAGTTCAACGACACTAAAAGGCTTGGTAACATAACCATCAGCACCTAACTGCTGGCCCTTATCTCGATCTGCCTTTAAGGTCTTGGCGCTTAGAATAATTACCGGGATATGAGCAAGCTGCATGTTTTTTTTCAAAAGCCATAAGACTTCATATCCATGGAGGCCGGGCAACATCAGGTCTAAAATTATTAAATCCGGATTTAACCGACTGGCTAAACTAAGGGCACCCCCTCCCTCAAAAGCGCTATAGACTTTAAACCCTTCTTTTTTCAGGTTATATCTTAAAAGCTCAACGATATGCTCTTCATCATCAACTACCAAAATCTTCTCCGGCATTTAGCCCCCAGGACGTAAGTATTCAGCGAACACGTGTCAACGAACGAACGGATAGGCGGGGTTTTCCCTGTCCGCCTCAAGCGGGTAACCCCGCTAAGCTTGCGGGACAAGAATGTCCCGCCTATCCACTCCTCGCAATGACGTCTTGAGTGAATATATACCCCAGGACCCAGCAATGCAGACACTGATTGCCACAGATATTCACTGATTAAATAGTAACTGCTCAGGATTCAGAAGTCAGGAGCCAGAATCCAGAATAGAGGATAAAACGAATTGATGAGCATTTTGCCAAACAATCAAGTCTTGAAAATGCTTGTCTGATTTCTCTTTTCATTCTGACTCCTGAATTCTGACTCCTGGCTCCTGAGTAGTTATCTCTCTCCGATCTACAACGACTGTTTCCCGAGAGGCTTTGGCGGCGGCTTTAACCTCATGAAGGCGATCATTTAAGGTCAGGTAATTAATTTTATCATTTCTTGGATGTCAGAATTTCTTAGATTGATATCTCAAGAGCTTCTGGTAAAACGCAAATAAACTTATTCAAAAAATCAGGGGGCAAGAGAAAAGATATCCCTTGCCCCCTAAATTTTCCGGTTACTCCTTAAAAGGTGGCTCTCACTCCAGCAAAGACAGAGGCGCCTGGTGTTCCATAGCCCTTTGCTTCCTCATAGTTCTCGTTGAAGATATTTTCACCGCGCAGGAATATCTGGAAGTCCTCGGTCCAGTCATAAGAGGCGGCTAAATCAACCCGGGTATAACTAGCCAATCTTTCTGTGTTGTCGGCATCGTCCCAGCGGCCTCTCACATAGTTAAGGCACAAATTCAGGTTGACCCTCTCCAGGGGACGATAGTTAAAGCTCAGGCGATACTTGCTTTCGGGTCTTCTGGCTAATTCTTTACCCGTTTTCTTATCCTCAGTATCGGTATGGGTATAATTAACGGTTACCCTCAGATTGTCAAGAGGTAGAAGAGAAACCTCTAACTCTATCCCTTCGGTTCTGGCTTCAGCAACATTACTCGGTGTCCAAAACCAGGGTCTTACCTCTGCCCAAGCAATCAGATTCTCAATATCATTGTGAAAATAGGTTACTCCTAGGTGAAAGCGCTCCCCCCAGAAATCTATTCCTAAGTCATAGCCGCTGCTTTCTTCTGGCAAGAGGTCGGGATTGCCAGCACTCCAGGGGGTGGCGGGCCAGAAGAGATCATTAAGGGTAGGAGCCCTAAACCCGGTTGCCCAGTTTCCCCTTAATCTTACCGGCATCTCGGGAAAAAGATAGGCGATACCGATGCTGTAATTGGTGTCAATGCCAAAGGTCTCGTGGTCATCCGCCCTGATGCCGCTAGTGAGAAAAAACTTTTCTTCCCAATCCCATTGATGCTGAAGGTAGTAGCCCCAGTTAGTGATGGACTCATCAACATTCTCCACCAATAGAGTTCCACCTTTAGAGAGGGCTTCTTGCTCTTCCCACTCCACCCCAGCAATAAAGGTGCTCGCCGCTCCTACTGCAAACTCATGCTGCCAGTTAAGGGCGCTTATGCGAGTGTCAATCTCTGAGATAATGTCCGGGTCTCTTATTTCAAGAAAGCCATCACTGACTGAAAAAGTTACCCGATGGTTCCAGTTTTCTGTAAGTGGCTGGTTAAACCGAGCAGAAAAGACTGTTTCTGTTGTGTCTTGCACCTCTAGGGTGTCAGTAAAAATCCAAACAAAAGGAGCAATCTCAACATAACCATCAATGTCCGCAATAGCCTCGCTATATCGCAGGACAAAATCCAGCTCAGCACCTTCAAGCACCGGAAACCCGAAGCGGGCCGAAAAGGAAGTGTTTTCATGTCCATCGTCCTCTACCCCCACCACAGCCCGGGATATCCCCTTGGTATCAAAGCGGGAGATGCTCAAGGAGTAATGAAACGGCTCCACGCTACCGGATGTAGTTAGAGATACCCGACGGGTGGTCAATGAACCAGCCTCGGCGGAAAGCTCCCAGCGAGGAGGGCCCACTCCCTTTTTGGTGATGATATTAATTACTCCACCAATAGCATCGGAGCCATAAAGGGTGCTTTGAGGACCCCGGACAATTTCAATCCGCTCGATATTATCCACGGCGAGATTGGCAAAGTTAAATCCACCAGTGGTCGGACTATTTACCTTTACTCCATCAATTAGCACGAGAGTATGGGCTGAGGCGGCTCCCCTCAAGAAAACTGAGGTTATTGCCCCTGGGCCTCCCTGCTGGACTACATCCAATCCTGGAAGACCGCGCAGGGCCTCTAAAACCGTTATCTCTCCTCTCTCGGCAATCTCTTCGGCATCAATTACTGTCACTGAGGCCGAGATTCCCCTCAGGGGCTCTTCCCGGCGGGTAGCCGTTACCACTATCTCCCCTAAATCAAAGACTACTTCTTCTGCTTCTGCCTGACCAATACTAACAGCCGGGGCCAGAAGCCCTCCTAACACTAATCCCATCATCACTATTCTTAAACATCGATTCTTCATTTTCTTCTCCCTCGAGAATACTTTCCAGGATAGGCAATAGTCCGGGCTTAATTAGTCCATAGTCAATAGTCCATAGTCCATAGATAATTTTTTAATTTTTCTGTGAACCGTGGTCTATCAACTAGAGGCTAAATTATTACCGTTGCGGGGCAGCGCTCCGAATTTCACGGAGACTTCCTTTACCTATCCGGTCAGTGGTTAATTTAGCGCACCTTAGGTGCGGGACAAGCATAAAGGCACTTTGGCTTTTATCTTTTCCTTTGTGCCTTTGTGCCTCTGTCACTTTGTGCCTTATCTTTAATTTATTTCACCACCTCCTTTTTTGCCTTGCTTAGTGCTCGACCTTGATAAGAAAGCCCAATAAATTGGGCAACTACAAAGAAACTAAAATCACAACTATCTAAGCCGGCAAATTCTACTTGCTATCCCGGTATTCTCTGGCAAGCTCTG
>CAZGXS010000041.1:0-5292 GCA_964529935.1 uncultured bacterium
AAGGCTAAGACTACCGTATGGTCCAGGATGCTTGAGGCTCTTACCGAGAGACCATAGCGGTTGAAGATGGAGATTAGCTCCGTAAGATAAAATTCTCTTTGAATATTGCCTGCACTTAGCTCCCTTATATGTTCCCTCAATTTCTTCCCTTTAAAAGCATAGACTCCACTGTTAAATTCCCTTATATTCAGCAATTCCTCCCGGGTAAATTTATATCTCTGGTTATCAAAATGTGCGATATGGTCATGGGCTAAATTTAATATATCTTTATATTCCATCACCTCTATAATCTTGCCTCTATCCTTTCCTGAGCGCTCTTTCTTCTCCGGCACTCTGATCACCCGGCCATAATAATTATTCTCTGCTTTCCCCTCATAGGTGGCTGTTAGAACCATCATATCAAAACCGGAACCTTCAAATTCTTCCTTGAATTTCCGGACTGCTTCCGTAGTTACCAATCCCATGTCGCCAGGAAAAACATAAATGTCTCCATTATATTCTTTCTCTTGAAGAGCTTCAAAGGCAACCTGGAGGGCATGACCCGTTCCTTTTTGCTCTTTCTGATAAACAAAAGCCGCATGAGGTCTCTTGCCGATTTCCCGAGCTACTTCGTCGCCCTTTATCCCCACAACTATTATCTCATTACAGTTATTCAGCCCCTCGGCAACGACACCGACTACTCTCAAAACCGTGGGCACTCCCCATATCTTATGGAGCATCTTGGGAGTTTCCGATTTAATTCTTTTTCCGTGACCGGCAGCCAGGATGACCGATATTTCCCTGGAAGCGAGATCTATCTCAGAGCTCAGGCCGCCAATTGTTTTTAATATCCTCTGGCTATTATTATTTTTCCTGACCATTTAACCTCCCCAATATATTTTACCCCTTATTCACTCCTGCTTTCTTCCTTTCCCCCGCCGTCATCTCGCAGACCTGATGCAGGAGAGCTGCTTCGACCAGGCTCTGCTCCACCCTTCTTCGAGCCATGATCTTCTTAGCACTGGCAACAGCCCTCTCCGGGTCGTGCTCAACGAACTCCCGGCCTCCTCCCCAGCTAAAGGAAGGAACATATTTAGGAGGAGGACCGCTTCCAAGGATGTTGGTGGCCACGCCGATTACGGTGCCCGTGTTCAGAAGGGTGCCAATACCTAATTTGGCATGGTCGGCAATGAAACAACCAACCTTAATCTCCCCGGAGTTTATTAACTCCCCCTTGACATAAACCTTTACCTCGCCGTAGTTATTCTTTAAGTCGCTATTGGTGACCATAGCTCCCAGATTCACCCATTCGCCTACATAGGCATGTCCTAAGAAACCATCGTGATGCTTGTTGCTGTAGGCCTGAATAATAGATGCCTCTACCTCCCCTCCGATGCGGCAGAGCTTCCCAATGCTACAACCTTCCCGAAGTTTAGCTCCATCAATAATAGAATCTTCTCCTACGAAAGAGGGCCCATCAATGATGGTGAAGGGACGAACCCGAGCCCCTCTGTCAATATAGATAGGTCCTCCCTCAAGGTTGAGAACCACCCCGGCTTCCACCCGGGCTCCCTCCCCAATATAGAGCTTGAATCTATCCCCATAGATGGCTACTCTCTCATCCAGGAACCCTTTTACCTTTCCGCCACTTAGGGCTTGATAATCATCTTTAATGGCCTCGGCGTTATATTTCACCAGATCCCAGGGATAAGAGATGAAGTGAGCCTCTGCCTCCCTGGTTCTCGCCTTCCCTTTTAAAATATCGACATTTACCTTTGTCAAACCCTCGCCGGCATCCTTGAGAACTTGTTTAATAGTACCTGATTTCAAACGGGCATAAACAAGGACGCCCTCCCGGAGACCAACCTCTTCCGGCCCTTCGAGGGGAATGTTCTTAGACAGGTCGTTCCTGGCCAAAAGCCTCCCATTAACGAAGAGACAATCTTCCTCTCTTAGGGTTCGGGGGTCGTTAATCGAAGCTGCTTTTACCTTCTCCCTGACCGTATTGACAAGATATTCCCGGCAGACTAAATGCACTCTGAGGCCCGGATAGGCTCGCTCTATCTTTTCCCGCAGCGAGCTTATCCCACACCTCAGCTCAAATATCGGTCTGAGATAGACAAGTGGGAGAAGGTTCTGAGCTCTGTCGTCTTCGAAAATACAGATACTTCTGGACACTTTCCTCGCCTCTCCTGCTCCTGCTCAGAGCAGAGAATGATGTTTCCCGGGGCCAACACCCGCACGACCACTGTGCCCCTCCAGCCTCTTTAACCGGGATCTGAGCAATTGCCGACGGGCCAAACTTATCCGGTCGGTTATCAGAATCCCATTCAAGTGATCTATCTCGTGCTGGATAGCTCTGGCCAGGAATCCCCCGGCTGCTATTTCGATTTCTCTTCCCTCCTCGTTCAACCCCCTGACTTTTATCTTCTTAGCTCTCCTCACCTCCACCTTGATGTCCGGGAGGCTCAAACAGCCCTCCTCGACCGATTCTTCCCCACGGCTTTCCATAACCCGAGGATTAATCAGCGCCAACAACCCCTCGCCCACATCCACAGTCATTATCTGCTTGCCGATTCCTATTTGATTAGCGGCTAATCCCACGCCCTCGTTCTCATACATAGTCTCAGCCATATCTTTAATTAACTTCTTCGTCTGGGGAGTAACTTCCGTCACCGGCTGGGTCTTCTCCCTCAATATAGAGTCTCCATAAGTCCTTATTTCTCTTACCGCCATTTCCCCCGCCCCTTTATGAACTTAACACATCTTTTCCTCTGTGCCTCTGTGCCTTTGTGCCTTATCCTTCAAAAGGACATTGCCTGAGCAAACTCTTCTTGGAAATCCGGTTGACCGGAAAGCTCGATATATTCAGTTTCTCTGGATATGGTCTCGGCTTCCTTTCGGAGCTCCTGAGAAAGCAAGGCTAACTTTGCCCCCGAGGAAGCGGCGTTTCCAATAAATTTTATCCTCTCGGAAGGTAAATTCGGGATTAACCCGATCCTTTTCGCCTGACGGCGCCTGATAAAATTGCCGAAGGCTCCCGCTAAGAGTATTTGAGCAATATCTTCATCCTCTATGCCCAGCTCTTTCTGTAAGATTTTAATTCCAGCAGCTATAGCTCCCTTGGCTAACTGTAGCTCCCGCACATCCTTCTGGGTAATGAAGAGGGGATGTTTGTTATGAGCAAGCGCTCCCTCCAGCAGAAGGAATTTGCTATTCGTTCCTTCCTCTATAACCCGATGCAGAAGCCCATCGGAAATTTTACCCTGGAGGGCGGAGCGAGAGGTTATCTTTCCTGATTTATCGATTATCCCCACCTTGAGGAGCTCGGCTACCGCATCGATAAGGCCGCTTCCACAGACTCCAGAAGAAGGAATATCGCCGACAACATTTATTTCCACTTCCTCGTTTATCACTACCTTCTCAACGGCTCCAGGAGAAGCTCTCATCCCCTGAGAGATACGGGCTCCTTCAAAGGCCGGTCCCGCTGCTGTGGAAGCCACGAGCAGACGCTTCCGGTTTCCTAAAACGATTTCCCCGTTGGTTCCAATATCCACTATCAATTTTACCTCTTCGCTCTGGAAAAGTCCAGCGGCTAAAATCACTGCCACGGTATCTCCTCCCACAAACCCGGCAATGTTGGGGAAGATGAAGATAACTCCCTTCGGGTTAATCCGGACCCCCAATTCTTGAGCTTTTATTTCCACTCCCTCCTTGACCACCAAAGAGAAGGGAAGGGAACCTAAACTCTCCGGACTGACTTTCAGGAAAAGATGCTGCATGATGGAGTTCCCCGCTACCGTCATCCTCTGGATGTTCTCTCTCTTCACCTTCGCCCCTTCGGCAAGCTCATCTACCATCTCGTTCACTGCTCCCATCACCTGACGGTGGAGTTCCTCCAAGCCCTCAGAGGAATTCTTAATGAAGCTTACCCGGGAGATAACATCGTCTCCATAAATTGCCTGGGGATTCATCCGGGAAGAGATGGCCAATTCCCGACCGCTCGCGGTATGAAGAATTGTTCCCACCAGGGTAGTCGTGCCTAAATCAAAAGCCAGACCATAATCTCCCCTATCCCCTTTTTCTTCCCCTGGGCCGGCAAGTTCTACTTTTCTTTCCTCCCAGCCGGCAGTCAGGATCCGCTGAGCGGAAAAACGGGAACTTGAAGGAATATAAATAAGAACGGGGGCAATAATTCTCGCTTGGCAGGCTAAACGGACGCCCTTTTTCAAATCCTCCCTGGGGATGCTCTTTTTCTCCCCGGTGCTGGGCTTGAGCTTTCCTTCCTGGACCTCAACCAGGCATTTCCCACAAACTCCCCTTCCCCCACAGGGAGAATCAAGAACCAATCCTGCCCGGGCGGCAGCCTCCATAATAAGAGTTCCGGACAAAACATAGACCTCTCTCCCTTCGGGTTGAAAGGTAACTTTAATCTCCATAAGCAGTTCCTTTGAGCTTGTCCACATAATGCTGAGCCGCTATAGCCGCCGTGGCCCCCTCGCCGCAGGCAGTAACTATCTGGCGAAGCTGTTTCCGGCGGCAATCGCCGCAGGCGTAGATGCCTTCCCCTGAGGTCTTCATACTCTCATCGGTGACGATGTATCCCTCTTCATCCATATCAAGGGAACCACGCAGGAAATCCGTGCTCGGCTTAATCCCGGCCAGGATAAATACTCCCCGGGCGGGAATTTCTCTTTCATCTCCAGACTGCCTATTCCTCACCTGTACTCCCTCTACCCTGGTCTTTCCCCGAATCCCGGTAACTACCGAGCTCCAGACTATCTCTATTCGGGAATGGGAGAGGGCCCGTTCCTGCAAGGCCTTGGCAGCTCGCAGCCTATCCCGGCGGTGAATCAGGGTAACCTTCCCGGCAAACTCCGTCAGAAATAAAGCCTCCTGGACGGCGGTATTGCCGCCCCCAACAACGATAATTTCCTCGTTCCGGAAGAGCGGACCATCGCAGGTGGCACAGTAGGAAACCCCCCGGCCCTTAAGTTCTTTCTCCCCCGGAACCCCCAAGGGACGCGGCTCTCCTCCGCTAGCTACGATAACGCCTAAGGTCACATACTCCTTCTTTTGAACCTTTACTGCTATTTCCCTTTCAACTTTCAACTTTAAACCTTCCACTTTATCTACAACCATCTCCAGTCCGAACCTCTCCGCCTGTTTAGCCATTCTCTCCATCAATTCCGGACCGGAAATCACTTCCGGGAAACCTGGATAATTCTCAATTATATCAGTGGAGGCGGCCTGTCCCCCCGGAGCTACCTTCTCTATGAGAAGGGTCTTCATCCGGGCCCGTCCGGCATAAAT
>CAZGXS010000042.1:0-5232 GCA_964529935.1 uncultured bacterium
CTGTAATCGCTTAATTGCTTGAGGCAGATTCTCCAGGAGATCGGTAGCCATTAGTCCGGCTTCTCCCTGGCTCTTGAGGGCTATATCGCCAGCTAAGCCGTGAATATAAACTCCGGCTTTGGCTGCTTCTATTCTCCCTAACCCCTGGCCGATAAAGGAGGCAATTATCCCGGTAAGGATGTCCCCCGTTCCTCCACTGGCCATCCCCGGGTTTCCGGTAGGATTAACATAGACATTCCCTTCCGGGTCAGAGATAACGGTTCTGGCCCCTTTCAAGACCACCACAGTTCCCGTTTGCAAAGCTACTTCCTGAGCAATCCCAATGCGCTCGGACTGTACTTCTCTAATCGTCTTTCCCGTGAGCCGAGCAATTTCCCCCGGATGAGGAGTAATGATAATAGAAGCAGGCGATTTTGTCAATAGAGAAATATCATCGTCCAGGGCGTTAAGCCCATCGGCATCAATGACCACCGGTTTATTAATTTTAGCAAGCAGTCTTTTCACCAATTCCATGGTCTCCGGATGAGTGGATAGTCCCGGCCCGATGGCCAACACATCCGCCCCTTGAGCCAGCCGCAATATCTCTTTCTCTGCCTCGAGACTCAAACTACCCGCTTCCGTTTCCGGCAAAGGCTTGGTCATCACTTCGGTGAGTTTCACTTCCATTATAGGGTTGAGGCTCCTGGCCACTCCCAGTGTAACCAATCCTCCTCCTGATCGGAGGGCCCCCAGGCTGGCTAAAGCGGCTGCTCCCGTAAGGCCCGTTGAACCGGCCAAGATGAGAATATGCCCATAATCTCCTTTGTGAGAATCTCCTCTCCGAGGGGGGAGAAGCGAAGAGATATCTTTTCCTTCGAGCAGGTTCACTTTCAGACTCTCTTTATTCAGAGCCTCAGGGGGAATGCCAATATCGGCGACTTTAAGTTCTCCCACATATTCCGCTCCCGGATAAAGAATCAGTCCTCGCTTGGGCAAACCCATAGTGATCGTCTTAACTGCCTTTATGCAGGGGCCTAGAGGCTCTCCCTTATTCCCCTCCAGGCCGGAGGGAATATCTACGGAGATTATAGGCGCACTGCTCTTATTGAGAAGTTCAATCATTTCTCTTAGAATACCTTTGACCTTTCCCCTGGTCCCCGTTCCCAAAAGAGCATCAACTATTAAATTAACCCTGGGGAGACCATCTCTGACCTTTTCCAAAGCCTTCTGGTCTTTAATTTCCTCTACTGGTTGAGTTAATCTCTTCAGATTAGCTCCGGCATCGCCTTTAACCCCTTCCTTCTTTCCCAAGAGATAAGTTTTAATCTCAACTCCCTCTCCGAGCAAATAGCGGGCGGCGACGAACCCATCTCCTCCGTTGTTCCCGCGGCCGGTGAAGATTGCTACCCTCTTCCCTTGAAGGTGGCTGAGCATTTCCCTAACTATTTTCGCTACCTCCCTTCCGGCTTTCTCCATTAGCTGTAGTGAGGGAACTTGAAACTCCTCAATTGTCTGGCGATCTATCTCACGCATCTCCTCAACAGTAACTAACTTCATTAAAATAACCCTCACTTCGTTCGGGATAGGGTTCAAGGGTTCGAGGATTCGAGGATTCAAGTGTTTGTTTTTTTAGTTTTCACTTGACCCCTTGAATCCTGGACCCCTTTATTTTCCCTCTGTGGTTTCATTGCTTGTAATGACCACCTGGGCCAGGGCGTAATCGTGTTCGTGAGAGAGGCTGAGAAAAATCTCTTTCACTCTTTGCTTCTGCCCAATTTTCCCAGCTTTGCCCCTCAAATTAACCTCTGGTTTCCCCAACTGGCTATTAACTATCTCTACTTCTTTCCAATCCATTCTTTCTTCCAGGGCCTTCCGCACCGCCTCCTTGGCGGCAAAACGGGCCGCAAAATGAATGTAGTCCCGCTTCTTTTCCCGACAGTAACTTATCTCCTTAGAAGTATAGATGCGAAAGAGAAACTTATCATTCCATCTCTCCAGCGCTTTTTTAATTCTACTCACCTGAACTAAATCAATGCCCGTGCCAATTATCAAGATACGCTCCTTCGGAGCTAAGGGTTCAAGGAGTCAAGGGTTCAAGGGTTCAAGATAACGCAGACTGAAGTCTGCTACTCCTATCTGGATTAGCAGGTTTTAACCTGCGTCCGATTGAAAATCCTAGGCCTTAACATACCCCTAACTTCGTTTGAAATAGGGTTCTTGCATCCTGAATCCTGAATCCTGCCTACCCCTTCACCAGAGCCAACATCTCTCGTACCGCTTTATCCAGCCCTACCAAAATGGCCCGGGAGATGATGGTATGGCCGATGTTCAGCTCCTCTATCCCCTTGATAGCGGCTACCCGACGGACATTCTCGTAAGTTAACCCATGTCCGGCATGCACCACTAAGTTAAATTTCCCGGCTAACTTCACCCCTTCTTTCAGCTTAGCCAATTCCTCGTTTTGCTTTTCTCCCCCCGCGTTGGCATATTCTCCGGTATGCAATTCCACTGCCTCCGGGCCCACCCGGGCGGAAGCCTGGATTTGCGCGGGCTCAGGATTAATAAAGAGGCTAACTACCATATCTTCCTTTTTCAACCTTTCCACCACTTTCCTTAAAGAGTTCCCCAGGGCGAGAACGTCTAATCCCCCTTCGGTAGTTATCTCCTGCCGGCGCTCCGGGACGAGAGTGACTTGGTCCGGCTTAACCCGGCAGGCTACCTCAACCATCTCTTCGGTAGCTGCCATTTCCAGATTAAGCTTTATTCGGACAACCTCCCTTAAAATATTCAGGTCTCTGTCTTGCACATGCCTTCTATCTTCCCGCAGATGGACGACGATTCCTTCTGCTCCGGCTAACTGACAGAGAATAGCGGCCGCCACCGGGTCGGGCTCGAAAGTT
The DNA here is from genome assembly GCA_964529935.1 of uncultured bacterium. Classification (GTDB taxonomy): domain Bacteria; phylum NPL-UPA2; class NPL-UPA2; order NPL-UPA2; family JAADIA01; genus CAZGXS01. The sequence goes on from CAZGXS010000042.1 coordinate 2,880, forward strand.
CCGCGTGCCTGGCGGAGAGTAGCTACATGGTCTATGTTTACCCCTAATTTAGGCAAGATATCCCTCTACTATCGTTCGGGAGTTTACAGTGAACAGCTTACAGTAATCAGTTTAGCAGTTTATTCGAGCGGTGCCTCTTCCGAAAACGATTCTTCTATTGTCCATCTATCGTTTAAGATAACCCTGACTGTCCTCGGCTGACGCTCTAAGACCCTGATGCCTTCCGGGAGGTGAACGCGGGGATAAAGCTCATATTTACCCCTCCCTAACCCCTCCACAAGAACGAAGAGGCTTACCCCGTCAACTGTCAGTCTCTTTAAGGCATCTCGGGGACCGCTTAATACTAATTTAACTTCCTCTGGCTTCACCTCAATCCGGAAAAAGGATAAAGGGGGTCCCAACACCTTGACCGGGACAACGATTTCCCTTTCTCCCTCCCTGATAAAATAAAGTCTTTCCCAGCCTCCGTAAAGAGAAAACCAGAGCACTAAAGCCAGAGCAAGAGAAGATAACTTTATACCCAAATTGCTAACTAGTCGCTTTTTCATCAGTTACCTTAACCTTCCTTCTCATAATCTTTCTTTGCCAGAGGGAAGACTTTTTCTGCTTGCTGCGGAAAGAGCAGGTATTTAATAAAAATTTTTGCAGGGTAGCTCCATCTAAATCCCGGGTCAGCTTTCCTCTTATCCCTACTGAAATTGTTCCCGTCTCTTCGGAAACGACCACCACCGCCGCATCTGTTTCCGTGGCCAGTCCTATAGCCGCCAGGTGACGAGTGCCCATCATCTTGGCCATGTCGATAGACTCGGCCAGGGGCAGGATACAGCCTGCCGCCGTCACCCTTTCTCTCTGGATGATAACCGCTCCATCATGTAAAGGGGTATTAGGCATAAAAATAGTATTGAGAAGCTCGCTGGAAACCCGGCTGTCCATCTCCACCCCTGTCTCCGTATAGCTCCGCAGGCCAATATCCCTCTCCAGGGCGATCAAAGCTCCCACCTTCTTCCGGGAGAGGAAATTGGCTGACTTAACGATTTCTTCAATCACCTCTTCTTCTTTCCAGGAAGAAGCAAAGAGAGGATTCTCTCCCAGGCGGGCTAACCCGCGTCTAAGCTCCGGCTGGAAGAGAACAACGAAGGCAATTACCGCCACTGCTCCCAGATATCTTAAAATAAGAGTTATCGCCTCAAGCCCGAGGATATTGGCTAAAAAGGCAAATATTAAGAGGAAAACCAATCCCTTAACCAGGTGAACGGCTCGGGTACCCTGGATAAAGAGCCATAGTTTGTAAAAACAGAAACCGATAATGAAAATCTCTACGATAAATCTTAAAATATGTGTCCACCTGAGAGCGAATAATTCCAAGATACGCCTCACTTCGTTTGGCAAAAGGTTCAAGGATTTAAGCGTTTGTTTTTTTAAAGATTTTCACTTGACCCCTTGACCCCTTGAATCCTTAAGTATTTTCCTTGACCCCCATCAGTGTCCATCAGTATCGGGAATATACTGTTTGCCCTTACGGATAGCATCCACCATCCGGGCTACCCGAACCATTTCCCGGACATCATGTACCCGAACTATATGGGCTCCGTTCCAGATAGCCGCGGCCACGGTGGCTGCCGTTCCCTCCAATCGCTCCTCTACGGGAAGGTGAAGGACATCGCCAATTAGCCTTTTGCGGGAAGGTCCCAGGACGAGGGGACGACCCAGGGTTCGAAATTCCTTCAAGCTCCTGATTATTTCTAAATTGTGCTCGGTCTTCTTCCCGAAACCAATTCCCGGGTCAAGGAGGATAGCCTCCTCCTCTATCCCGGCAGAAGAGGCCCTCTGGACTGCTTCTCTAAAGAAGGAGATAAGCTCCGGAATAAGCGCCTGGTAATGAGGGTTGTCTTGCATATCCTTTGGTTTTCCCTGCATATGCATGAGGATCAGGGGCACCTTGGACTCCGCTACTACCTCTTTCAGGGCGGGGTCTCCCCTCAAGGCGGTTATATCGTTAATCATATGAGCCCCAAGGGCTAATGCCCGCTTGGCCACCTCCGCTTTATAGGTATCTACAGAGATAGGAATATCCACTTCCTTTACCAGTTGTTCCACTACGGGCATTATTCTCTTTATTTCCATCTCAGCGGGAATGGGGATGGAACCCGGACGAGTGGATTCGCCTCCCACATCAATGATGTCCGCTCCCTCCTCAACCATTAGATGGGCCCGGGCCAGAGCATCCTTCAATACCCGGTAGCGTCCTCCATCGAAGAAGGAATCGGGGGCAACATTAAGAATACCCATAATATGAGTGCGACTGGCCAGCTTCAAGATATGCTTGCCACAACGAAGGTTCAAGATATCCCTC
>CAZGXS010000043.1:0-5138 GCA_964529935.1 uncultured bacterium
ATTTTATCTGCAGGATACGAGCGAGCGGAGAAGATAGCCTCAGCTACTTTAAAAGAAGCCCAGAGGGCAATGGGTCTTAGATAAAACGCATTAAATACTCTGCGTTTTATTGAACTCTATCCCGAATGATAGCAGAGGGATATCTTGTTATGAGCTATAAGGTACAGTTGGAGATATTTGAAGGACCATTGGATTTATTGCTTTACCTCATCAAGAGAGAGGAGTTAGATATCTATCATATTCCCATTGCCAGGATTGCCAAGCAGTATCTGGACTATATCCGGGTGATGCGTATGCTCAACCTGGATGTGGCCGGAGAATTCTTAGTAATGGCGGCAACCTTGATGCATATCAAATCAAGAATGCTTCTCCCGAAAGAGGAATTGGGGAAAGAGGAGGAAGAAGAAGATCCCCAGACAGAGTTGATAAAGCAATTAGTAGAGTATCAGAAATTTAAAGGAATGGCTGAGAAATTAGAGGCAAAACAGATAATGCAGGAGGAGATATTTAGCCGGGGGAGAGATGAAACTATAGGGCTGGCCCAGAAGGAGGGTTTCTTGTTAGAGGCTAATCTCTTCGACTTGCTCACTGCCTTCTCTCGGGCCTTAACAACGGTCAGCGAGGAAGGCTTCGCGGAGATAGTTGAGGACGAAACTACCGTTAATGAGAAGATAAGGGAGATTCTGGATGTCCTCCGGGTGGAGGCTTCTCTCAATTTTACTAAGCTCTTTACGGGTCTGGCAACCAAAGTAGAGATGGTGGTTGCCTTCCTGGCTTTACTGGAATTGATAAGATTGAAAGAGGTAAAGATTCGCCAGGCGCAGAGGTTCGGGGAAATAAGGGTCTACAAATTTCAGGGAACAGGGAAGAAATATGGAAGTTGAGGAAATTAAGGGAGTAGTTGAGGCGCTTATCTTTGCGGCGGATAAACCCATCTCGCTTCAGGAGATAAAAGAGATCTTTAAGGAAGTAGATGGCCAGGCTATTCGTGAGAGCATCGGAAGGCTGCAAAAGGAATACGAATCTCAGGGGAGAAGTTTTCAGATCGTGGAGGTAGCCGGTGGATTCCGTATGTCCACGCGACCCCAATTCGGAGAATGGCTGAAGAAATTTTATAAGTTTCGTCACCGGGAGCGATTGTCTCAGGCCTCTCTGGAAACCTTAGCTATCATTGCTTATAAACAGCCTATTATTCGAGCCGAGATAGAAGCCATTCGAGGGGTGGATGTGGCAGGAGTCTTACATAGTTTGCTGGAAAAGAGGCTCATCCGGGTAATGGGGAGAAAAAAGATCATCGGCCGCCCTTTGATTTATGGGACAAATAACCAGTTTCTGGAACACTTTGGTCTGAAATCACTCTCCGAATTGCCCCGGATAGAGGAACTAAAAGAGGGGAAAGAGGAGGAGAAAAGTCCCTCTAAGCAAGTGCCAATGAGGGATAAAGAGGAAAACAGAGATGAACATGAAAGAGTTGCGACAGAAAATCAATAAGATTGATACCAAGATATTACAACTTATCAATGAGAGAACAAAGTCGGCCCTGGAAATTGGCCGGATTAAGACCAGGGAGAAGAAGGAATATTACGTCCCCGATCGGGAAAAAGAGGTCTATGAGAGGTTAATTAAAGAAAATAAAGGGCCCCTTCCCTCCCGGTCAGTGAGAGCTATTTATCGGGAAATTATGTCAGCGGCTCTTTCCCTGGAGAAACCTGTTAAGGTAATTTATTTAGGTCCGGAGGCTACCTTTACTCACCGGGCGGCTCTGGAGAAATTTGGGTCCTCCGTCGCTCTCCTTCCGGCTAAAAGTATTACCGAGGTATTCATAGAGGTAGCAAAGGGAAGGACCAATTACGGGGTTGTTCCCATAGAGAACTCTACCGAGGGAGTAGTTAACCATACCCTGGATATGTTCATTGATTCTGAGCTACAAATCTGCGCGGAAATTTCCCTGGAAGTCTCCCATCATTTATTGTCCCGGGAAAAGATAGAGGGTGTTGAGAGAATCTATTCTAATCCTCAGGCTTTAGGGCAATGCCGAAACTGGATTGAAAGCCATCTGCCCCGGGCTGAGCTAATTGAGGTTTCTACTACTTCAAAGGGAGCGGAACTGGCCGCGCGGGAGAAAGGGGGAGCGGCCATCGCCAGCGAATTGGCAGCGGAAGTCTATAATCTGAAGATTATCGGTCGAAAAATAGAGGATAGCGCCGCTAATGTTACTCGTTTCCTGGTAATTAGCAAAACTTGCGCTAAGCGCAGCGGTAAGGATAAAACTTCCCTGATGTTTTCCATCGGGGACCGGGTAGGAGCTCTCTATGCTATGCTCCAGCCGTTTAAGAAGTATGGGATTAACCTCACCAAAATCGAATCCCGTCCTTCCCGCCGCAAGGCCTGGGATTACTATTTCTTCGTCGACCTGGAGGGGCACTGCCAGGATGAAAAAGTGGAGAAGGCCCTCAAGGAGCTGGAAAAAGAATGCCGTCACTTAAAAGTTCTCGGGTCCTATCCGCTGCAAGAGATGGGGAGATAGACAGGGGGACAGTGAGACGAGTGGGCTGCATGCTGCACGCTTAAAGAATTAATCTGGTGCTCTGGTGCTCTAATATGCCTTAGTGGCTGAATAGTTAAAAAAATGAAATCCTTAATTAGAGAAAACATACGTGAGATAGATCCTTATCCGCCCGGGAAGCCGATTAAGGAAGTGGAAAGAGAGCTGGGGATAGAGGAAGCCGTAAAGCTCGCTTCCAATGAGAATCCTCTGGGTCCTTCTCCCAAGGCGGTAGAGGCTATGGAACAAGCTCTTAAAGAGGTGAACCTTTACCCCGATGGGAACGGCTACTATTTGAAAAGGGCCCTGGCGGCGCACCTGAACGTAAAGGAAGAAAACCTCATCCTAGGCAATGGCTCCGACGAAATTATCAGAATGATTGCGGAGACATTTTTAAACGAGGGCGAAGAGGCCATAATGGGCGAGCCGGCTTTCCTCATCTATCGCTTAGCTGCTAAGATAATGAAAGGCCGATGCCGCTTGGTGAATTTGAAAGATTCCACTCACGATTTAATGGCTATGGCCGGGACAATAAATAAAAAAACCAAGCTTATCTTCATTGCTAATCCCAACAATCCCACCGGGACGATGGTCGCAGCTGAGGAAGTTGCTTCTTTTATGAAAAAGGTTCCCGAAGAGGTGATTGTCATCTTTGATGAAGCTTACTATGAGTATATTGAGCGGGACGATTTTCCTCAGACTATTGATTATCTAGGGGAAGGACGGAGAGTAATAACCTTGCGCACTTTCTCCAAAATTTACGGATTGGCAGGTTTAAGGATAGGATATGGAATCGGCCCGGAGGAATTCATTAAAGGTATGAATCGAGTGCGTCAGCCCTTTAACACCAATTCCCTGGCTCAGGTGGCGGCCCTGGCGGCTCTTAAGGACCAGGAGCATGTAAAGAAAAGCCGAAAGGCTAACCGGGAAGGAAAGGACTTTCTTTATGAAGAGCTTAAGAAGCTCAAGATTTCCTATATCCCTTCTCAGGCCAACTTCGTTTTGATTAATGTTGGTGAAGAGGGAAAGGTTATCTCCCGCAAACTAATGCAGGAAGGAATAATTGTTCGGCCGATGGAAATGTATAATTTGCCTAACTTTATCCGGGTAACGGTGGGAACCGAGGAAGAGAATAAAAAGTTTATCACCGCGATGAGAGCGGTATTATCCGTAGATTGCCTTTGATGACAATAGTTTTTTTCGGGCGAGTTCCCCATCTCTTAAGTGCTGGGGAATGAAAGCCCTGAAGAGGGGGAGAGCATGTTAGGTAAAAAGATAAGGATGGAGAGAATCTTCAATCGTGAGTCCGGGCGCACAGTAATTGTTCCCCTTGACCATGGGGTTACGGTTGGTCCTATTAAAGGTTTAGTTAATCTTTGCGACACGGTCAACAAAGTTGCTGGAGGAGGAGCTAATGCTGTTCTCGGGCATCTGGGGCTGCCTCTCCATGGACACCGAGGATACGGAAAGGATATTGGGTTAATTCTACATCTTTCAGCAAGCACAACCCTGAGCCCTGAGCCAAACAGCAAGGTGATTATCAACCCGGTTGAGGCGGCCTTAAAGATGGGAGCAGACGGGGTGTCTATTCACGTTAATTTAGGGGCCGTCGATGAAAGAGAGATGTTGCGGGACTTTGGGCATATTTCCAACAAGTGCATGGAATGGGGGATGCCTCTTCTATCAATGATTTATACGAGGGGCCCCAAAATTAAGAATGAGTATGATCAGAAAGTGGTGAAACATGCAGCCCGGGTAGGGGCAGAATTAGGCGCCGACATAGTTAAGGTAAATTATACCGGAGACCCGGAAAGTTTTTCCGAGGTGGTAGAAGGTTGTCCTGTCCCCATAGTCATCGCCGGAGGCGAAAAGGTGGAAACGGACGAGGCCCTCCTTCAGATGGTAGAGGGCGCTCTAAAAGCAGGAGCGGCGGGAGTATCCATCGGCCGGAATGTCTTCCAGCACGAGGACCCCATAGCTATCATCAAAGCCATTAGCAAAATGGTGCACGAAAATGCTTCTATCAAAGAAGCCATGGGGAAATTAGGACAATGAAAAAGATCTGGATAAATTGTTCTCCCTGGAATAAAGAAGTAGCTATTGTGGCTCTGGAGAGCGGAGCTGATGCCTTGTTGGTTCCTCCGGGCTCTCAGGAAAAAGTCAGGGAGTTAGGGCTAATAAAGACGATAGCTGAGGATGGAGATATAAGGTTAGGCAAGGATGTCGTTCAATTGGAAATAAAGGGAAAGGAAGATGAGAAAGAGGCCGTCCGCTTAAGTAAGTCCCGGTTGCTTCTTCTCAAGATGAAGGATTGGACTATCATTCCCCTCGAGAACCTCATTGCTCAGACAGAAGGTATCTTTGTGGAAGTAAAGAACGCTAAAGATGCCCGGACGGCTCTGCAAATACTGGAGAAGGGCGTGGATGGTATCTTCTTAAAGACAACCAACCTAAGCGAAATTAAGAAGACAGTGAATTTGGTAAAGGGTATAGCAGAAAAACTTAAACTGGAAATAGTTCAAATAACTAAAGTAGAGCCTTTGGGCCTGGGAGATAGAGTCTGCATTGATACCTGCACCAACATGGGGCTCGG
>CAZGXS010000044.1:0-5082 GCA_964529935.1 uncultured bacterium
CCGCCGCCGAGACGATTTCGGTTACGACATAGAGCAATTGGTCGGGCGCAAATCCGGGAGGAAGCTCAAGCACTCCTTCCAAGTGATCAACGGTGGCATACACCGCGCCGCAGCCCTCGTGCCCAAGGACAACTATTAAGGGAGTGCCAAGCACATTAATCGAGAATTCGAGTGAGCCCAGTGCTATCTCATCAACTATATTACCCGCGGTGCGGACAATAAAGACATCTCCGATACCCTGGTCAAAAATCACTTCCGGAGCAAATCTGGAATCCGAACAAGAGACGATGGAAACAAACGGCCATTGCCCCACCGCATGATCCTCTCTTAATGCCTCCCAATCCCGTACTACTTTATTACCAACAATGAACCGGGCATTGCCCCGTTCTAATGCCTGCCACGCTTTTTCCGGGCATTCAGTTAGACCAGCAGGACGGGTATAGTATTCTGGAGCTACCTCGACTATCTCCGCCTGTGGAGGGACGCAGCCCATCAGCACTATACCCAACAACAAAACACTAGTCACTAATAAAGCTAACTTCTTAACTGTTTTCATTGCCAATTTCCTCCTTGACTTGGTTAGGGGTTAACGAACTTTTCCTCATCTGTCTTCGGCTTTTTTCTTTGGCATCACCTCCTTAGATTAAGATAAAGTTTATTCGTAACTATTTAACTACCCGAAGCAATTGCCTCCTTTCTCAGAAAGATTATTTTATTCCGGGCTTATTCTCTTCCATCCATCTAAGTCTCTCTCGGGCTGACTCTCCCTTCACTCCTTCCGGGTCAGCCTGGAGCAACTTTTCGTAGATTCTTTTAGCGTCCCTCCACTTCCCCTGCTTTTCCAGGCAGAGCCCGGCCCTCTCCTTCGCCTTAAGGACCCAATCCCGAAAATCAGCATGGAAATAGACTACCTTTAAGTAGCCAATAGTCGCCTCCTTAAAGTTTCCTCCCTTTTCATAAGCAGCAGCCGCCCGAAACTGGGCCTCCGCGGCCATTTCATCGCTCTTTCCCCGAACAACTTTTCGATAAACTTCTCCCGCCCGATCCCATTCTTCCAGACCCTCCCAGGCCTCACCCAGCCCCATCTTGACCTCACGGGCGAGGAAGCTTTCCGGCTGCTCCTTGAGAAGCCTCTTATATGCTTCCACCGCTTCCTTATACTTCCCCTCCCGGGTTAGACAATGGCCTATCCAGAATTCTGCCTGTAAGCGAAAAGCAGTTTGAGGAAAATCGACCAGAAGCTGCTCGAACTCCGCTCGGGCCTGGGGAAACTTATCCTTTCTGAGCAAACTCTCCCCCAGCCAGTAACGAGCCCTATCCCCTAAGTGGCTGTCCGGATGGTCAGAGAGGAAATTTTTAAAAACTGCTGCTGCCTGAGAGAAATCTTTCTCTTCATAATAGTATTTCCCCACCCACAACTGCACCTCGGGGGAAAACCTTCCCCGGGGATAGAGTTGTAAATACTCCTTAAATACGCTCAGAGCCATTTCTCTCTTCCCGGAAAAAACATAGCTCCAGCCCAGACGGTAACGAGCCTCCTCCGCCTGAGGACTTTCCGGGAAAGATTTAATTAACCTTCTATAAATAGCTATTGCTTCCTGATAATCTCCCCGATAATGATAGACATTCCCCTTGCGGAAGAAGGCTTCTATCACCAACTCGCTGGTAGGATGGACTTCGAGAAGCCTCTGATAACCGCTTATCGCCTCCTCAAATTTGCCCAGGCGGAAATGGGAAGAAGCTAACCAGTGCTGCCCATCATCGGCCCAATCACTCTGGGGATGATCCCACACCAATTCCTGGAAAGAAGAAGCAGCCTCTTCAAACCTTCCCTCCTGGTAATGGGTGGAACCAATATTAAAACGAGTTAAGGGAAGCAAATCATCCTCAGGATATTTCCTGGCTAACTCCTGATAAATTGTTCGGGCCCGGGAAAATTTTTCCTGATGGAAGAGCAGGTCCCCCCTTCTGAGCCAAGCTTCTCCCCGCAGCTCGCTTCCGGGAAACCGGGAAATCAAATCCTCAAAGGCAGAGTAAGCCTCCTCAAACTCCCCCTTTTTAAGATAACTCCAGCCCAGACTATATTGAGCTTCATCAGCCCAGGGACTCTCCGGGAACCCCTTTAAAAGACTCCTCTGAGCCGCTAGAGCTTCATGATAGTCTCCCCGGGCAAAGAGAGATTCTCCCTTCCAGTGCTCCGCCGCAGCACCAAGATGGCTTTGAGGAAAACGGACTAAGAAAGTTTCCAGAACTTCTGCTGCCTCTTCATATTCCGATAGTTTATATAGGCTTAACCCCCACCATAGCTTCGCCGGAGCCGCCCAAGGACTTTCCCCATGCTTCTCTAACACTTTCTGATAGTTCTCTTTTGCCTGAGCAAACTCTCTTTTTCCATAAAAGATATTCCCTAAGGCAAAATAAGAAGCCGCAACCAAACCACTTTCCGGAAAGTCAGCTAATAATTTCTCCCAGGCCTCCTTGGCCGGCAGAGCCTTCCCCTCCTCAAGATAACTCCAGCCGAGGAGAAAGAGGGCCGGGGGAGCCCACTCCGAGTGGGGATAGTCAGAGAGAAGTTCTCTGTAAGCCTTGCGGGCGGATTCCATTTCCCCTAACTGGCGATAAATCTCCCCCAGACGAAAAACGGCCAAGGGAGATAAGGGATTTCCCGGGAACTTTTCCCTGAGTTCCCGGTAGGCCCGGGCAGCCTGGTTCAGTTCCCCTTTCTCCCGGTAAATAAGACCCAGACGATATTGAGCTCGGGGAGCATACTCGCTCTCGGGAAAAGCCTCTATTAAATCCCGATAACTTTTCAGGGCCTGGTCATATTTTTTCAAACTGCGGAAAGATTCCGCCCGGCCATAGTGAGCTTGAGCAATATACTCCTTGCCCCCAACGAGAAGCAGTTTCTCGTAAGCGGCCAAAGATTCCTTAAACCGACCCGCTCGGAACAAAGAAAGAGCCCAAAGATGCTGACTGGAGGAAGATAGCCGGCTCTCCGGGAAACGGCCCAGATGCTCCTTGAAAACCTGGACGGCCTCTTCAAACCTTCCCAACCGGTAGAAGCTATGTCCCAGAGAATAAAGTCCATAATCAGCGAAAAGAGATTCTGGATACCTTCCCGCCACTTTTCGATAATAATTAACAGCTTTTAGAAATTCCTCTTGATGGAAGTAGGATTCCCCCAGCCAGTAGATAGCTGCCGGTAAAAGGGGGCTCCGGGGATGGCTCCTCAGGAAGGAGCGGAAAGAAGCGACCGCCTCTTCCAGATTTCCCCCCTCGAAGTAAGAGCGGCCGAGACGATAGTGAGCTTTATCCCTCAGCTCCGAGGCAGGATAATTCCTGAGAACCACCCTATATTTCTTCGCCGCCTGAGAGAACCTCCCCTGATTGAAGAGGCATTCCCCCATTAAGAAATGGGATAGATCGCTACTCTGTGTCTGGGGAAAGGCCTGCAAAAACTTAACCAACTGAGCAAAAGCTAAATCGTAGAGCCCATCAAAATAGGCCCTCTTGGCCAGGGAAAGAGCCTCCTTTTCTTCAGCTAAGCCACCCCTTTCTTCGGCCAGGGCCAGAGAAGAGATACTCGCCGTCCCTATCAGGACTAAAACTATAATGGCCAGCCTCTTCATATATCCCCCCCCCAAAAAAAACTTCTCCACTACCTCTGTAAAATTTTATCAGAGAAAAGGCCTCTTGTCAACTGCTGCAGCTACGATTTGCCATACGCCCGGCAACGGCTCCATTTCTCCTTGTTTTTGCCAAGGAGAAATGGTAAAATCAGGGCGCAGGCGACAATGATAAGGAGCTCCAAAAAAAGGCTATGAAAGTGAACGAACAGCTCTTAACTAAGACCGGAGGAAGAGGCCTCTGTCGGGGAAGTATTGCCAGAAATGTCTGGGCTCTGGCTACACCGATGATGTTGGGAAACATCTTGCAGACGACTTTTAATGTCGTTGATCTGCTCTGGGTGGGGAGACTGGGTAAGGATGCTATTGCTGCCGTCGCGATGAGTGGCAGTATTCTCATGGTCATTATGACCCTGATTATCGGTATTGCTACCGGGACCATTGCTCTGGTAGCCCGGTTCACCGGAGCCGGTAACCGGAAAAAAGCTAACGAAGTAGCTATGCAATCGCTTATCTTGAGCTTCATTGCTTCTTCTCTGTTGGCGGTGGCTGGATTTGGTCTGGCGGAAGGGATGCTGAGGCTCCTGGGAGGCTCGCCGGAAGTGGTGGCTCTGGGCAGTGGTTACCTGAGGATACTCCTGGTGGGAGGAACGGTGATGTTCCTTCTTTTCTTAAGCGAAGCTATCCTGCGGGGAGCGGGGGATGCCCGCACTCCTCTCTTCATCTTAATAATATCCACTTTGCTCAACGCCGCTCTCAATCCTCTGCTGATTTTCGGTATCGGATTCCCCCGCCTGGGAGTAAACGGAGCTGCCCTGGCTACAGTGCTCGCCCGAGGAGTAGGGGTAATCCTCGCCTTCCGGGTCCTCTTCCGGGGAAGTTCTCCTATTCATTTAGAGTGGAAGAATCTAAAAATCGATTTTGGTCTCATCAGGCGGATAATCAGATTAGGGATTCCCAGCTCCATCCAGATGAGCCTGCGCGGTTTAACGGGTATCATCCTCATGGCTATCGTAGCGAGATACGGAACCTATGCCGTAGCTGCCTATGGAATAGGGTTAAGAATAACGATGCTCGTCCTTATGCCTGCCTTCGGCCTAGCTACAGCCGCAGCTACTTTGGTGGGACAAAACTTAGGGGCCAAGCAACCAGAGCGGGCACATCTTAGCGCCTGGGTTGCCGCCCGCTTCAATATGCTTATCATGGGAACGGTGGGGATAATCTTCTTCCTTTTTGCCCCCAACCTCATCGGTTTCTTCACCCCTAACCCTCAGATAATCGAAATAGGGACAGCTTACCTCCGGATAACCTCCCTCGGTTACCTCTTTGTAGCCTTGGGAGTGGTTTTAGGAAGAGCCCTTACCGGAGCTGGAGACATGATATCTCCCCTGGTGATTACCTTTATCAGCCTCTTGGGGCTGCAGATACCTCTGGCCTTAATTCTTCCCGGAAGTTT
>CAZGXS010000045.1:0-3154 GCA_964529935.1 uncultured bacterium
CCTTTAGGGCAACACTACCGGAAAATTTTAAAAGGAATTAAAAAATGAAACTCCTGGGTATAGAGACCTCTACGCGGGCGGGCAGCGTGGCTATCGTTGATGGGGAAGAAATAATAGCTGAATATACCCTAAATATCAAAGAGACACACACCTCCCGACTGATGCCGATGATAGATCATATCTTCAAGAATGCTCATTTGACTGTCCGCGAGATGGATGCGGTGGCCGTCTCCCTCGGCCCTGGTTCCTTCACCGGACTGCGGATTGGGCTGGCTACCGCTAAAGGACTATGTTTGGCTCTCCGCAAGCCCCTTGTCGGCATCTCTACCCTAAATGCTTTCGCCCGCAATATCTGTTGGACCTCTCACCTCATCTGCCCCCTTCTGGACGCTCGAAAAGGAGAAGTCTATGCCGCTCTCTACCGCTACCAGGCGCCGATTGCGAGTCAGGGGTTACAAAAGCTAACCGGAGATCTGGTCCTACCTCCGGATGAGCTCCTCTCTAAAATAGATGCTCCCACTATCTTCCTGGGAGATGCCCTTCAGGGCTGTCGGGACTTGATTGAGAAAAGACTAAAAGATAAAGCTTCTTTCGTTCCCCCTTATTTAAATCTTCCCCGGGCTGCCAATGTAGCTATTCTGGGGTTAAGGAAGCTTGAAGCCGGCGAGAAAACTGATCTGCAGAAGATAGAGCCCATCTATGTCCGCCGACCGGAGGCCAGGGTTCAAGGGGAAGAAAAACATCGGAAATGAAAGAAATCGGTGCGGGACAGATTCATATCAAAAGAATGAAGGAGGAGGATTTAGAGGAGGTAATGGCTATCGAGAGAGTTTCTTTCCCCTCTCCCTGGATGAGAAATATGTTCCTCCGGGAACTAAGGGATAGCCCTCCTTCTCACTTCTTGGTGGCCAGGATAGATAAATATATAGTTGGCTACGGAGGATTCTCTGCGGTCCTTGACAGGGCTCATATCGGCAACTTAGCGGTTCATCCCCATTTTCGCCGGAGGAAGATAGGGGAGAGGATTTTAACGGCTCTGCTCGATCTAGCTAAATCAAGGGGAATAGAAAAGGTTGCTCTGGAAGTGCGCGCTGGGAATCTGCTTGCTCAAAACCTCTACGGCAAATTTGGTTTTAAGGTAACCGGCCGGCATCGGCGATATTACCAGGATACCCGGGAAGATGCCCTATTTATGTCCCTCAATTTGTGATATTCATAAAAAAGTCCCTGCTCTTCCTGCCCGAGCAGGGACTTTTCCACTCTTGTTCCCGAGTCTGTTTACCTATCCGCAACAGCCACCACCTTCTTCCTTCTTTTCTTCTTCCGCCGGGGCGGCTGGCTCGCAAGGAGCTTCTTCTTTCTTTGGTTCGCAGCAAGGACTTTCTTTCCTTTCCTCCTCCATGTCTAATCACCTCCCTCATTCATCAAGGCTTAGAGCCTTAATAATTTTCTATCTTTTGCCTCTTAACGGCAAGGTAACATGTTTTGACGGAAAAGGCAAGCAGTAAATTGCTTTTTTCTCTTCCCTTTTTGTGGAAGGTATGCTAAAATAACGCAAGAAGAAGCGCCAGAGGGACTGGCTCATTTACCGGCGAACGGAGTGAAGCGGTAGAATGTGCCTGTCCCTGAGCGAGATAAGAGGGGGACTGTCCCCGGAACTTAAGAGCGGGGCAGGAGGAAATTATGGTAAACAAAGAATTGGATTCTCATGAAGGTCTAGGGAGGAGAAAGTTCGGGCGCTTTACCTGCACCGTGGACATCTTCATCAAAATACCTTACCGTGGTGATGATGGATGTCCTAGTGTGAGGGAATCGGGATACTTAATTACCCCTGCTTCCAAGGGACAAAAGGCAAAACTCGTAAATCTGAGTCTGAGTGGGGCTAAGCTGTTGGCAAAGAGTCCTATTGGGGTGAGTACCTCAGTTACCATTAGCATAAGAGGCTTTCCTAACACACCATTGATTGAGGCAAAAGCCATGGTAATCTGGTGCAAGGGCGCTAGATTAGAATCTGGGGTAAAAATGTTAAAAGATCAGAATTATGTGGGGGTTACTTTCTATGGCCTGGGATGGCGCCAGCGCTTCCAACTAAAAAAACTTGTAAAACGGTTAAGCAGAGAACTATGATTTCCCCAAAAAATAGGGATAAATGCCTATTTTCCAGAGTACAAGTACGCCAGAATAAAAATAAAAGGGGTTTTACTTGAATCCTTGAACCCTATCCCGAACGATAGTAGAGGGATATCTTGTGGTATAGGATTTTCAATCCTCTACCTGATTACACAGATTAAGAGATAGATTACACAGATTAATAATTTCCCTTGAACCCTATCCCGACCGCAGGGAGGGATATTTTGTGTCCGGCCTTTTATCCTGTCTAGAGGAGTCTTCCTCTTATACGGCGGTAATCAAAGCTATTAAAGGAGGAACCAGAGAACTCTGCGTTAGCGGACTCTGGGGCTCTTCCCGCTCTTGTCTGGTGGCTTCTCTCAGGAGAAGGTTTCTTTATCCTTCTCTCTTCATTGCCCCCACCGGGGAAGAAGCGGAGAAAGCTGAGGATGACCTGCGCAGCATCTCCGGAGACGGAGTTTATCTCTTTCCGGCCTGGGAAACTCTGCCCGGCGAGGCTCTATCTCCCCACCCCGATATTATGGCTGACCGGCTCCTCGTCCTGGAGAAGTTACTGCAAAGCCATCCACTGCCGACTGCCGACTGCCGACTGATAATTGTCGCCCCCTTTCCAGCCCTCCTTAACCGGGTTATTTCCCCCTCCACCTTACGCTCCTGCCTGATAAGGCTCTCCGTTGGACAAAGGGTGGATAGGGACAAGTTAATGAGAAAATTAGTCGCTTATGGCTATGAGTACGCCGCTATGGTGGGAGAGAGGGGGGATTTCAGCCGGCGGGGAGGAATTCTGGATATCTACCCCAGCACCGGCGAATATCCCCTGCGCCTGGAGTTCTTTGCCGACACCATAGAATCCATTCGCTCCTTCTCCGTGACCAGCCAGCGTTCCCTGGAGAAGATAGACCAGGTTACTATTCTTCCCCGCAGTGAGCTTGCCTTAAGGTCAAAGGCGCTGGATTCAACTACCATCCTCTCCTATTTCCCCCGCCAGAGCCTTATCTTTCTTGACGAACCGGCGCGCATCAGA
>CAZGXS010000045.1:3254-4943 GCA_964529935.1 uncultured bacterium
GATTCATCCGACCCGAGACAAAGGGCGTCATAAATGTCGCCCCTACAACTACTCTTTCAACCAGATTTTAGCGGCCTGCCGGGAGAAACGACTTATCTATACCTCCCTTTTCCCCCAGACCATCCCGGGAATGAAATCGATTCCCACCCAGCGCTTCCCGGTTCGGTCCCTGGAGACTTATCAGGGACAATTCCAGGAGCTGGCCCGCAGGATTAAGTCGTGGAGGGATGACGGTTATCGGATAATCTTCGTCTGCAACAACGAGGGGGAGAAAAGAAGGCTCCAGGAACTTTTGAAAGAACGAAATATAGAAATAAGGGGAGAATTATCTATTTCTCTCGGGCGCTTACAATCCGGCTTCCTCTTCCCGGAGATAAAATTAGCCCTGCTCACCGATGCTGAACTCTTCGCCCGCTATCGCCTGAGGCGCCCCCGTCGCCGGTTCAAGGGGGGGATTCCTTTAGCTGATTTCCTCGATTTGCAGGAAGGCGACTACTTAGTGCATGTTAACCAGGGAATCGGAAAGTATCTGGGAGTGGAAAGGCTCCTAGCTGATGGCAGGGAAAGAGATTTCCTGGCCCTGGAGTATTTAGATAAAGATAAACTCTATGTTCCGGTAGGGGAACTCCATCTCGTCCAGAAATATGTAGGAGTGGAAGGGCGGGCTCCCCGATTGTCCCGGCTGGGAAGTCGCTCCTGGGAGCGAACCAAGAAAAAGGTGAGAAAATCTATCCAGGATTTAGCCAGCGGACTCCTGGAACTACATGCGGCCCGGGAGCTCAGGAAGGGATTTGCCTTCTCCCCGGATACCCCCTGGCAGCATGAATTTGAGGCGGCCTTCATTTACAAAGAGACCCCCGACCAGCTCCGCACCTTGGAAGAAATAAAGCGGGATATGGAATCCTCAAAACCTATGGACCGGCTTATCTGCGGCGATGTTGGTTATGGAAAGACAGAAGTAGCCGTGCGCGCCGCTTTCAAGTGTGTGATGGATGGGAAACAAGTGGTCGTTCTGGTTCCCACCACCATCTTAGCCCAGCAGCACCGGACTACCTTCTCTGACCGCGTGGCTGACTATCCCCTGAACATAGCTATGCTCAGCCGTTTCCAGACCCGCTCCCAGCAGAGGGATATCGTGGAGAGCCTGAAGAAGGGAAGGGTGGACATCGTCATTGGGACCCACAGACTACTTCAGAAGGATATCGCCTTTAAGGACCTGGGCCTGGTCATCATAGACGAAGAACAACGTTTCGGGGTGGCTCATAAGGAAAAACTAAAAAAGTTAAGAAAGTTGGTTGATGTCCTCACCCTGACCGCCACCCCTATTCCCCGCACCCTGCATATGTCTTTAATGGGGCTTAAGGATATGAGCCATATAGATACTCCTCCCGAAGATAGACTTCCTATCCAGACTTTCGTGGCCGAATATGATAAGAGGACCATCGCCGAAGCTATCCGCCGGGAGATGAGCCGCAACGGGCAGGTATTTTTTGTCCATAACCGGGTGGAAGGAATTGAGGGGATGGCGGAGAAGCTGCGCCGTATCGTCCCCGAAACTAAAATCGCCATTGCTCACGGCCAGATGCGAGAGAGAGACTTAGAGAAAGTGATGAGCGATTTCCTTGAAGGTAAGATTGATGTTCTGGTAGCGACCACCATCATTGAATCCGGATTGGATATTCCCAATGT
>CAZGXS010000046.1:0-4919 GCA_964529935.1 uncultured bacterium
CATGCGGCGGGCGTGATTATCTCGGAAGAACCTCTTACCAGCCTTGTTCCTCTCTTTAAAGGGGTAAATGGGGAGGTTACCACTCAATATGATATGGATTCGGCGGCGGATGTCGGGTTGCTGAAGGTGGACTTCCTGGGCTTAAGAACTTTAACGGTCATCCAGGATACCATAAATATCGTCAAACATATCAGAGAGGAAGATATTGATTTAGGGAAGATTCCCCTTGACGATGATCAGGCCTTCGCCCTGCTTAAGGAAGCAAAAACGGGGGGAGTGTTCCAATTGGAGAGCGCGGGGATGCGGGAGCTTCTGCGAAAGATTTCTCCGGAGAAATTTGAGGATATCATCGCTATCATTTCGCTGCACCGTCCCGGGCCTCTGGGAAGCGGTATGGTTAATGATTTTATTAAAGGGAAGCAAGGCCTCTTGACCCCTCGATATGACCATCCGGACCTGGAGCCCATCTTAAAAGATACTTATGGTGTCCTTCTTTACCAAGAGCAGATAATGAGGATAGTGAGTAAATTGGCCGGCTTCAGTTTGGGACAGGCGGATATCCTATTGCGAGCTATTGGTAAGAAGATCCCTGAGGTTATGGATCAGCAGCGCCAGGACTTCATAGAGGGAGCGGTAAAGAACAGCGTGAGCAAAAGGGTAGCTAACAGGATATTTGATCTGGTCTCTCACTTTGCCGGCTATGGTTTCAACAAATCCCATAGCACTGCCTATGCCCTAATTGCTTACCGGACAGCCTATCTCAAAGCCAATTATCCGGTGGAGTTTATGGCTGCCCTCTGTACTTCGGAGGTGGGCAATACCGATAAGATAGTTATCTATATAAACGAATGTCGAGAGATGGGAATAAAGGTGCTTCCTCCCGATATCAATGAGAGCTATGCTAAGTTTACCGTAGTTGGCAAAGATATCCGCTTTGGTTTGGCGGCGGTGAAGAATGTAGGAGAAGGAGCTATCCGGTCGGTTATCGAGCAGAGGGAAAGAAAAGGTAAATTTAAATCTCTTTACCAGTTCTGTGAAGAGGTTGATTTGAGGTTGGTTAACAAGAGAGTAATTGAAAGTTTGATTAAATGCGGTTCTTTTGATTCTTTGGGGTTTCATCGCTCTATGTTGATGGCTATCGTGGACAAGGCGGTAGCCGCGGCTCAGGATGTTCAAAAAGCCCGGGAAGAGGGACAGACGACTTTCTTTGAGGACTTCGAAGCTGAGAAGGGCTTTCGCGCCGATTTTCAAAGCATTCCTCCTCTTCCTGAGTGGCCGGAGAACAAGCTCCTCACTTTTGAGAAGGAGACCCTGGGATTTTATGTTACCGGTCATCCTTTAGCCGAGTACGAAAGCGTTATCAGGAACTATGCCACCACTGTTACCGTGGAATTGTCCAATTTTAACGATGGAGATGAAGTATCTTTAGGAGGCATTATCAGTAGCGCCAAGCGGACGACGACCAGGAAGGGAGAGGGGATGGCTTTTTTTAACCTGGAGGACTTGCAGGGGGTGGTTGGAGTAATTGTCTTTCCCGGGACTTTCGAGAAGTTTTCCTCTTTAATTAAACCGGACTCTTTAGTCTTCATCAGGGGACGGGTTGACCTGCAGGGAGATCGGCCGAAGTTAGTGGCCGGCGAGATCATCCCTCTGCCGGAAGTGGAGGAGAGGTTGGCGAAAGCGATCCATATAAAATTGATGATTGAGGGGTTGGAGAAGCAGACTTTAACGGATTTGAGAGAGGACCTTTTGGCTCATGCGGGAAATTGTTCTGTGTATTTGCACCTCATTGGCTTAGACAAGGAAATTACCGCTTTAGCTAATGGGGGGCTCCGAGTCCGACCAAATGAAGAAATGGTTGCTAGGGTGAAAGAATTATTGGGTGAGGAATCAATTTACCTTAGCCATTAAATGAAGGCACAAAGGCACAAAGGCACAAAGGCGCAAAAAAAATAATAGCCAATACTTGTAATTTTTTAAGTTTTTAAACTTTGTGCCTCCGTGCCTAATTTATAAGAGAAGATAATGGATATCAACAAATTGCTAAAGGTGGTGGTGGAGAAAAAAGCTTCTGACTTACATCTTAAAGTGGGTAGTCCGCCCACCCTGCGTGTCGAGGAGAAACTCGTTTTTTTAGACCTGCCTCCCTTGACGCCGGCAGATACGGAAAAAATGGCTTTTAGCTTGCTTAGTGATAAGCAAAAGGAATTCTTTCTGAACAAGTGGGAGATGGACCTGGCTTATTCACTATCCGGAGTGGGAAGATTCAGAATCAATGTTTTCCGCCAGCGGGATACTATTGCTCTGGCCATACGCTGGGTGAAGAAAGATATCTTATCTTTCCAAGAGTTACATTTGCCTCCCATTTTTAAAGAGCTGTCCCTCTCCTCCCGGGGGTTTATCCTGATTACCGGGACGACCTCGAGCGGCAAATCAGTCACCCAGGCGGCGATGTTAGATTACATAAATCGGCACCGACACTGCCGTATCATTACTATTGAGGACCCGATTGAATTTCTTCATAAAGATAAATTGAGTATGGTCAGCCAGCGGGAAGTGGGAATGGATACCGAATCTTTCTCCATGGCTATTCGCCAGGTGGTTCGCCAGGACCCCGATGTTATCCTCATTGGAGAGATGCGCGATGCGGAGACCTTCTCCGCAGCCTTATCGGCCTCGGAAACGGGACACCTGGTTATCAGCACTCTCCACACTGCCGATGTTATGCAATCGATAGATAGGCTATTAGATTTTTTTCCCTCCTCTCAGCATGGACAAATCAGGTCTCTTCTTTCCCTGAACTTAAGGGCGATTACCTGTCAGCGGCTTCTTTCCCGGGCTGATGGGAAAGGTCTTGTGCCCGCAGTTGAGGTTATGCTTGCTTCCCCGATCGTCGTCAAGCTCATCCGGGAGAATCAGATGCATAAAATCCCCATCGCTATCCAGAGTAGTATGGCAGAGGGCATGCAGACTTTTAATCAAGCTTTAGTTAAGCTGTGTCAGGAAGGAATAATTACCAAGGAGGAAGCTTTAGCTAATTCCAGCGCCCCGGAGGCTTTGCGGATGAATCTTCAGGGTATCTATCTGAGTGAGGACCAGACAATCTTGGGGGAATAGAGGCAAAAAAGTTGACTTGACCAGGAATCTATGGTATTAGTAATACGGGGAGGACGAATTGTGAAGGATAAAAAGTTAGAGGGAAAAATAGAACTGCTTAAGGAATTTATTGAGGGATGGGTGGGGTTCCGGGATTTTCTCAAGGATGGCTTGAGGAATAAAACCCTTTCCGCTGAGGGGGAGAGGGAATTTTTAGAAATTAAAAGCCGGGTTACCAGAAAGTACCAAACCCTGACGCAAGCTCTGGAGGAGGATTTTATTTCTGATGAAAGATTAATGGATATTATCTCCCACGCTGTTTCCCTGGAGAGCGTAACAGGAACTTCGGGCCTACAATTTAGGAAGATCGAGAACGATTGGCATCTTTCCTACATCAACCTGAATAAGCTTCTGGGAATCCTGGAAAGCAAAAGGGACCGGCTCGCTAATGTTAGTGGAACAAAAGTAGCCCTCGGGCACTTTGCCGGAGGGGTTAGGAGTCTTTGCTGGGGGGTGGTCAAAGTTGTGCTTGTTTCCATTGTTCTGGCCATCGTAGGGTTGATAGGGAGCTATTTTCTGGTTGAAGATGAGAAGAGGGAAGAAGGCCTGGTTAATTACTTAGTGACGACGGTTAGGGTGTTCATTGGGAGGGAGGAAGTGGTGGTGGAGGAGTAATAGGGGAAAGGGAGGAGGTGTTGGGGGAATGACCAGGAAAGATTTAACCGCAAAGATCGCGGAAAAAAAAGGACTTCGTCAAAGCGATGTCAAGGTGGTTGTAGATGAGATATTAAAAGAGATGTCCCAGAGCTTAGCCAGAGGGGAGAAGGTGGAGTTAAGGGATTTTGGTATCTTTAAAGTGAAAGAACGCAAAGCCCGTTTGGGGCGGAATCCTAAGACAGGGGAGGTAGTTCCCGTCCCGGCCAGGAAGGTCGTCCATTTTAAAGTAGGGAAAGAGTTGAAGGAACTGGTAAGATAAAAGAATAGTACTACTCAGGTTGTTAGGTTCACGGTTCACAGTTCCTGATTGGTTGGCTTATTCCCCGTTTGCGCGAGGACAAGCTTCATTGGGTTCTAAGCTTGAACACTGGAACCCTTTGCCGAACGGAGTGAGGCGTATTTCGGACCTAATATCCGAGGGAGGAGAAGGGGACAATGGAGAAATTGGGGAAAAGGATTATATGGGTAATCCCATTCTTATTGCTTGTCTTGGTTATGGGTTGCTCTCTGAAGATTGAAATCGATCCCCCCGGTGGAGGGGAGGGAGCAGAGTTTACAGAGCCCGCTGAGCCATAAAAGGTTTAGGGGTAGGAAAAGAGCCACGATTTTGTCGTTTCGTGGTAGGAAAGGAGGGAGTTTAGAAAGATGGCTGAAAGAGGTAAGGTAAAGTGGTTCAGTAATTCCAAAGGCTATGGATTTATTGAACGAGAGAATGGCGAGGATGTATTTATTCATTACTCCTCGCTGCAGGGAGAGGGCTTCAAATCTCTTGATGAAGGTCAAGAAGTAGAATTTGAGGTTACTCAGGGCGATAAGGGCCCTCAAGCTGCAAATGTAGTTAAAGTATAAAATTCTTTTGTCCTTGGATAGAAGAATCTTATCGTAGGATTTAGCCAGGGGGGACCCCGAAGGAATAGATTTCGTTCGGGGTTCTCTTTTTTATTGACTGAAGGACTGGATTAGATATAATTAAACTGATATGTCCCGCTTCGCAAGATATGCAAAAATTCTTTCTAATAATTTTTGGCATACTACGCGGGTTAATTCGCACTATCACTTAGCTGCGCTAAGTGATGTTAATTTGCACCACCACTTGGTTATGCCAA
>CAZGXS010000047.1:0-4826 GCA_964529935.1 uncultured bacterium
GGGCATTATGAGCGTTTTACCAGTCTGAAAATGAGTCGGAAAAATAACTTTACGGCCGGGCAGATTTATTATTCCCTCATCAATAAGGAGAGACGGGGAGATTATTTAGGGGGAACAGTTCAGGTTGTTCCCCATGTTACCGATGAGATCAAGAGGTTTATTAAAAAGTCGGCCAGTGGAAAAAGATTAGATGTGGTTATTGTCGAGATCGGAGGGACGGTAGGAGATATAGAAGGCCTTCCTTTTCTGGAGGCTATCAGACAATTTCCTCTGGATATAGGTAAGGAAAATTGTTTATTCATTCACCTTACTCTTGTTCCTTACATTAAAAGTGCCAACGAAATAAAGACCAAACCCACTCAGCATAGCGTTGCCCGCTTGAGAGAAATAGGAATACAACCGGAAATTCTTCTCTGCCGCACCGAAAGACCGTTTTCCCGGGAAGATAGAAAGAAAATGGCTCTTTTTAGTAATATAGAAGAAGAGGCTATTATCCAGGCTATTGATGTTGATTCCATCTATGAAGTTCCTCTTGTCTTTAAGAAGCAGGGACTGGATAAGACGATTCTTAAACGACTGAGTCTTCCTCGCAAGAAACAGGATTTAACTCATTGGGAAAAAATGTTGGGACGTCTCAAGAACCCCTTAACTTCCACAAAAATTGTCATTATTGGGAAGTATGTGCGTTTAGCGGATGCCTACAAGAGCATCCATGAGGCCTTAATTCACGCCGGAGCTGCTTGTCGCTCTCGGGTAGAGATGGAATGGGTAGATACTGAGGAAATCGAGAAGTCCGGAGCAGCGAAGCTTCTTCAGGGAGCAAAAGGGATATTGGTTCCGGGTGGTTTTGGGGGCCGGGGAGTGGAGGGAAAGATAGAAGCAGTTAAATTTGCCCGGGAGAACAGGATCCCCTTCTTGGGAATTTGTCTGGGTATGCACTGTGCGGTGATAGAATTTGCCCGCAATGTCAGCGGGCTTAAAGAAGCGAATAGTTCCGAATTTAATCCTCAGACTTCCTCTCCGGTTATCAATTTACTTCCCGGACAGCGAAAGATAAAGGATAAGGGAGGAACAATGCGGCTGGGTTCTTATTCCTGCCGGCTTAACTCTAATTCCCGGGCTTATAAAGCTTATGAGAAAAGATGTATTAAGGAAAGGCATCGTCATCGCTATGAATTTAATATGAAATATAAGGAGAGGTTTGCCCAGGACGGAATGCAATTTAGCGGGTTTTCTCTTGATGGTCAATTAGTGGATATTATTGAGCTTAATGACCATCCCTGGTTTGTGGCTTGCCAATTTCATCCGGAGTTTCAGTCTAAATTGAGCCAGCCGCATCCTCTGTTTCGGGATTTTATTAGGGCCAGCCTGGAAACTCAGCTTTAGTTATAGTTTATATGGGTAGTGTCGGGGCTTGTCCCCGTTCTTTACGCCCATAAAGGGCTACACTACCCTGAAGATAACTACACTTGGAGAAGATCCCAATTTTTTTACTGTAAACTGTCCACTGTAAACTGTTCACTCCCGACTGAAAGGAGGGTTATGTTAGCTAAAAGAATTATTCCCTGTTTAGATGTCAAAGATGGCCGAGTAGTGAAAGGAATTCGCTTTCTCAATTTGAGGGATGCCGGGGACCCGGTAGAGATTGGCGCCTCTTATAGCCGGCAAGGCGCAGACGAGCTGGTCTTCTTAGATATTACGGCCACTATTGAAAGCCGTCCCACAATGCTTCAAGTAGTTGAGAAAACGGCGGAAGAGGTCTTCATTCCCCTCACTGTAGGCGGAGGCATCAAGGGAATAAAGGATATAAAGCAGTTGCTCTCCTCGGGAGCGGATAAGATCTCTATAAATACAGCCGCCATTAAGAATCCGGATTTGATTAAGGAAGCTTCGGATAAATTTGGAAGTCAGTGTATCGTGGTGGCTATAGATGCGAAAAGACAGAGGACAGAGGACAGAGGACAGAGGACAGAGGACAGAGGACAGAAAACAGAGGACAGAGGACAGAAATGGGAGGTTTACATCAATTCCGGTCGGACGCCAACGGGGTTGGAGGTAGGAGAATGGGCTCAGAAAATGGCATCTTTCGGAGCGGGCGAGATTCTTCTTACCAGTATGGATGCTGATGGAACTAAGGATGGCTATGATGTGGAATTAACTAAAAGGGTATCGGATTTGGTGACTATTCCCGTAATTGCTTCTGGAGGGGCTGGCAATCTCAAGCACCTCTTTGAAGTGCTTACACAAGGGAAAGCTGATGCTGTCCTGGCCGCTTCCATATTCCATTATGGAGAATATAGCATAAAGGAAACTAAAGACTATCTGCAAAAAAAAGGAATCGTGGTAAGATCGTGAGTAATGGGTTTGTAGGGGCGAACGGTTGTTCGCCCTATAATTAAGGAAATAAATATGCCAGGTGATCAGCCAAAAGAAGAATGTGGTATCTTTGGCATCTTTGGACATAAGGATGCAGCTAATCTCACCTTTCTGGGACTTTATGCCCTTCAACATCGAGGGCAGGAGAGTGCGGGAATCGTTATCTCGGATGGGAAGCAGGTGAGAAGCCAGAAGGCAATGGGATTAGTCACCGATGTCTTTAATCAGGAGGCTTTAAGTAAACTTCCCGGCCATTTAGCTATTGGACATGTTCGCTATTCGACGATGGGTTCTTCATCTCTAAAAAATACTCAGCCATTCTTAGTAGAGTATTCCCAAGGTTCTTTAGCCATCGCTCATAATGGCAACTTAGTTAACGCCAAGGAGCTGCGCTGTGAATTAGAGTCAGGCGGTTCTATATTTCAATCCACTATGGATAGCGAGATCATTGTTCATCTTCTCGCTCGGTCAAGGAAAGAGGAATTAAAGGAAAAAATCAGCGAATCTTTGTCTCAAGTTAAAGGGGCATATTCTCTCCTTTTCCTCACTGAGAAAGAATTAGTTGCTGCCAGAGACCCCCAGGGGGTGCGGCCATTATGCTTAGGCCAGCTTGAGGGAGCCTATGTAATTGCCTCGGAAAGTTGTGCCCTGGACCTCACCCGGGCTAAGTTCTTAAGAGAGATAGAGCCTGGCGAAATCGTTATCATTGATCAGGACGGACTGCATTCCTTTAAACCTTTTCCCAGGAAAAGACATTCTTTCTGCATCTTTGAACTTATCTATTTTGCCCGCCCGGACAGCTATATTTTTGGAGGCAATGTGCATCTTATCAGGAAAGCTCAAGGGAGGGAATTAGCCAGAGAATATCCCCTAAAGGCAGACCTGGTTATACCTATTCCCGATTCGGGGAATTCCGCCGCTCTTGGTTTTGCCGAAGAATCAGGAATACCTTTTGAAATGGGAGTGGTTCGTAACCATTATGTAGGGAGAACCTTTATTCAACCTTCGCCTTATATCAGAGACTTAGGGGTTAGAATCAAACTCAATCCGGTGCGGGAAGTCTTAAAAGGAAAGCGCGTAATTATCGTTGAAGATTCCATCGTTCGGGGGACTACTTCCCGAGCGCGGATAAAAACACTACGGGAGGCGGGAGCGAAAGAGATTCATATGAGAGTGAGCTGTCCTCCTTTAAGGCATCCTTGTTTCTATGGAGTCGACTTTCCGACCAAAGAAGAATTAATTGCCTCCACTCGCAGTGTAGAGGAAATTGCCGATTTTGTCGGTCTGGATAGCCTGGGCTATCTTAGCCTGGAGGGATTATTTAAAGCTGCACCCCTTCCCCAGGAAGAATTCTGCACGGCTTGTTTTAGTGGTGATTACCCCATCCCTGTTCCCAAAAAAGCAGGAAAACAGACTCTGGAAAGAACAATTCAGGGTGTTCAAAGTAGGGGCGAACGGCCGTTCGCCCTATAATTAAATAAATCAAGCAACTACAGTTCGTTTATGTAGTTGCCCCTGTTTGTGTGCAGGCACGCACAGGTAGGCAATTTATTGGGGCAAGGGGACAGATATCCTCTTGCCTTACTTTCGTTCTTGACGATTTCCTTACTTTATGGTATGTTTGATAGGGGAGGTGATAAGAATGACAGTTAGAATGACGGCAAAGCATCAAATAACAATTCCCAAAAAAGTAACAGACGTGCTGGGGCTAAGACAAGGTTCTATGTTTGACATCATGGTGTCTAAGAATAGGATTGAGCTTATTCCTCTTGAGACTGTAGAAAAGGTATTCACAGAGGAGGAATACAAAAAATTAGAGACCCTTTCGATGAAAGAAAAAGGGAAAGAGAAGCGAGTAACAAGAAAGTTCGTTGAGAATTTAAAAAAAGGAGGGGGTTGATTCGTGCCTTTACATCTTTATTTTAGACCTTCTTTTAAAAGGAGCCTCAAGCGCCTTGGTCACGAACAGAAGAAAATAGCCGGAGTGATATTAGAAGCTTTAAATGTTTATTATTTTAGTGGGGGTGATCTATCAGAAGCACGGAAGATAGCGCCACGATTTTTTTATAAACAGCTAAGGAAGCCTTATTATGAAACTGGCATAGAAAGCAACATTCGTATTGTTATAAGAAGAGAAGGCGAGAGATATATTGCAATATTAGCAGGGAACCACGATCAAATAAAACAATTTTTGGCCAGCTTATAGAGAAGTTATAGAGAAGTTATAGAGAAGTTAAAAGGGACAGACACTATTAAAATCCGAGCGTGGATTAGTGGTAGGAAGTGATAAATTCATTAAGAAATTAGAAGGTGCATTAAATTGTTCATTAGAGTGCGTAAGGCAAGGAAGGTCCAGAAAGAGGGAATAAAAAAGGTGTCTGTCCCCTTTTCCCCCTAGGGCAAATAGGCGATCCTTCTGCCATCCCTCTTCTTAAAAAGGCCGAGGAGGA
>CAZGXS010000048.1:0-4809 GCA_964529935.1 uncultured bacterium
ATCCCTGCTTATAATGAGGAGGGAACTATATTTTCTCTGGTTAAGGATCTCCTGGCTTTATTTGCCGGCAGGCAGGATTTGGTGGAAGAAGTGTTTATCGTTGATGACGGCTCTACTGATAACACCCGTTGGGAAGGGGAGAGAGCCGGGGCCCGGGTTGTTTCCCACCCGGAAAATAGAGGAAAGGGAGCCGCTCTGAAGACGGGTTTTCGCTATGCTCTCCAGAGAGGATTTGAAGCGGTTATTACTATGGATGGCGATGGACAGCACGATGGGACCGAGATTCCTGCTTTCCTGAAGAAGGCCGAGGAAAAAGAGGTTCAGATTATTATTGGCAACCGGATGGGCAATGTTGGGAACATGCCGCGTGTGCGTTTTTGGACTAATCGCATTACTTCCCGAATAGTATCTATTTTAGCTCATCAGAGGGTTGATGATAGCCAATCCGGTTATCGCCTTATAAAAAAAGAGGTTTTACGGAATGTCAATTTAATAACCTCGAACTTTGATGCCGAGTCAGAGATTCTGGTTAAAGCCAGCCGGCGTGGTTACAAGATTGTTTCTATTCCTATAAAAACTATCTATAAAGATAATTGTTCCAGCAAGATAAGACCGCTTAAAGATACGCTTAGATTTATCAAGTTGGTTTTTAGATTATGGTTTTTTAAGAAGTAGCCACAGAGTTTCTCAGGGTTCTAGGATTCAAGGATTCTAGGGTTCCAGGGTTTAGATTTTAACGATTTTCACTTGACCCCTTGAATCCTGGACCCCTGGACCCCTTGAACCCTTTATTTGGGGAGTTTTTATGGGATTTGCAGAAGAAAGAAAAAGGATGGTTGAAATTCAGCTTAAGGGAAGGAGAATCAAAGATAAAAGGGTTTTAGAGGTTATGGGGAAAGTTCCTCGACACAGATTCGTAGAGAAAGAGCTCCAGAGAACTGCTTATGCTGATTATCCTTTACCTCTCGGGCAAGGGCAAACTATATCCCAGCCCTATATGGTAGCTTTGATGACGCAATGTCTGAAATTGAAAGGGGAGGAAAAGGTGTTGGAGGTAGGAACTGGTTCCGGTTATCAGTTAGCTATCCTGGCTGAGTTAGCGAGTGAAGTTTATAGTATAGAAAGAGTCGAAAGTCTCAGCCGGAGGGCAGCAAAAATTCTCCGGGAATTGGGTTATACCAAGATGCAATTTAAGGTTGGTGATGGGACTAAAGGCTGGGAAGAACATTCTCCCTACCAGAGCATTATGGTGACGGCCGGTTCTCCGGATATTCCTCCAGCTCTGATTGACCAGCTTGCCGAGGGAGGCTGGATGGTCATACCCGTAGGAGGCAGTGTTTCCCAGGAGTTAATGGTGTTCCGAAAGCGGAAAGGCAAAGTGGAGAAGAAAAATATATGTGGCTGTGTCTTTGTCCCCCTTGTCGGTGAATTCGGCTGGAAGGAATAATGCGTAACTCATAACCAGTAACCAACAACTCTTATCGGGGTGTAGCGCAGCTTGGTTTAGCGCGCTTCGTTCGGGACGAAGAGGTCGGCGGTTCGAATCCGCCCACCCCGATTTACAAACCATAACTTGATGCTTAGGATTTTCAATCCTCTGCTGATTACACAGATTGATAATTTCCCTTGAAACTTTGAAACCTATCCCGAACGATAGTAGAGGGGTATTTTGAGGTCTGGGTTTTACAAATGATACAGATTGGAGTTATTGGGTCGGGAGATTGTTCTCCGGAAGTGGCTAAGGTTGCTGAGGAGGTGGGAGAGAGAATTGCCCGCGCCGGAGCGGTTCTGATCTGTGGCGGCCTGGGAGGGGTGATGGAGGCGGCGGCACGGGGAGCAAAGAAGGCTGGTGGCCAGACTGTAGGGATACTTCCTGGATTTACCCGGGAAGGGGCTAATAGATATATAGATTTCTTTGTTATCACCGGGTTAAGTGAGGCTCGCAATGTGATCGTGGTCCGCTCCTCGGATGTCTTGATCGCCGTTGAAGGCGGATTTGGAACTCTCTCGGAGATAGCTTTAGCTTTACAGATCAATATTCCCGTCGTTGGAATTGGCACCTGGGAATTGAAAAAGGAGGGAGAGGAGATAGAAAAGAAGATAAAGAGAGCTCGAACCCCTGAGGAAGCAGTGAGAGAGGCTCTTAGGGAGACTCAGGCAAAGCAGAACAACAAATGAAATACGGGTTGTTTTCTGATATTCATGGAAATCTGGAGGCTCTCCGGGCAGTGCTCGACGCCCTAAAGGGAGAAGGTGTTGATAAATACATCTGCCTTGGTGATATCGTTGGCTATGGAGCTAATCCTCGAGAGTGCCTTAAGCTAATTAAAGACTTAAATCCTCTGGCAATCGCTGGAAACCACGATTATGCGGTTGTTAATCTAACCGATTTAAGCTACTTTAACTCTAATGCTAAAGAAGCTATCCTCTGGACTCAAAATCAGCTTAAAGAGAAGGAGAAAAAATTCCTGAGCGCTCTAAAGCTTGTTCACAATTTTCCGAATTTTACTATTGTCCATGCTACCCTGAAGGCACCGGAGGAATGGAGATATATCCTCTCTACTTACGAGGCCAGAGAGAACTTCCAGTTGCTTACTACTCCCCTTCTCTTCGCTGGCCATTCCCATATCCCCATTGTCTTTGAAGGAAATGCTCACTATCGTTATGACTTCAGGAAGACCGTTAATTTAGAGGAAGGGCGGAAATATATTATCAACATCGGAAGCGTTGGCCAGCCAAGAGATGGAGACTCCCGAGCTTCATTCGCTCTTTATGATACGGAATCTCATATGGTCCATATAAGAAGGGTGGAATATGATATCAACGGGGCAATGAGAAAGATAATCGAAGCCGGTCTCCCGAAAATACTGGCCTGGCGCTTGAGCCAAGGGGAATGAGCATTTAGATTGACAAAAGATGTCTGGTCGGGTATAATCAGGTTTAGAATTTACCAAGTGGATTAAGAGGAGGAATTAGATGGCCGCCAAAAAATGGACGGAAGCTGAAAACGAGTTTATAAAGAATAATTATCAGACGATGGGCAACAAAGAGTTGGCTGAGAGGTTCGGTGTGACTCCCAAGTCTATCGAGGGTAAATTAGGGAAACTGAACCTTAAAAGGAAGAAAGGCATTCTGGTAAACCAGAAGGGTGAGGAGCCAGAAATCACTAAAACTAAAAAAGATAAAGTAGATAGGTCTACACTTCACCACAATATACGGTGTAGGATATGTCTTATAGTGGATGGTTATACGGAGAAGGAGGATTGCTGTAGGTTTTGTGAAGCCGAATTGTTTAAACAGGATGTTCTATAAAAAATAAGGGTTCAAGGGGTCCAGGATTCCAGTGGTCAAGTGAAAGCCTAAAAAATAAACACTTGAACTCTCGAACCTTCGAACCCTCGAATCCTTGAATCCTGTTATAGGTTTTTGCTATGCTTGAGAGCAATGTCTTAGTCTTAAATCGGCTTTGGCAGGCAGTCAATGTCTGCACGGTGAAGAGAGGTCTTTCTCTCCTCTACCAGGGCTATGCCCAG
This sequence comes from uncultured bacterium, assembly GCA_964529935.1. Taxonomy (GTDB): domain Bacteria; phylum NPL-UPA2; class NPL-UPA2; order NPL-UPA2; family JAADIA01; genus CAZGXS01. The sequence goes on from CAZGXS010000048.1 coordinate 3,534, forward strand.
GTGGTCCTTAAAGAGGGAGAAAATTTTAATACTTTCGGATTTGAGGACTGGAAGGACCTCTCGGCGAGGGCAACTACCGAGGAAGATGAGGTAGTGAGGGCGGTCTCTTTCCAGATCAAGATACCCCGGATTCTTCTCCTCTACTTTTACGATCGCCTGCCCCTGAACGAAGTGAAATTCACGCGCCGAAATATCTTCGAGCGGGATGGAAATAGATGTCAGTTTTGCGGGAAGAAATTTGATACTAAGGAATTGAACTTAGATCATGTCCTTCCTAAATCCCGGGGGGGGCTGACTATCTGGGATAACATAGTTTGTTCTTGCTTTTCCTGTAATGCCCGCAAAGGAAAGAGAACCTTAAGAGAGGTTAACATGCACCTTATCAAGAAACCGCGCAAGCCGAGATGGCATCCTTTTATCGCGGTTAGTTTCCACAAAGTCAAACACGAAAGCTGGGGTCATTTCCTGGATATGGCTTACTGGAATGTGGAATTAGAGGGGGAGGGAAAATAATGGCGAAAATCGTTGTTATCTGTGGTCTTCTTTTGAGCCAAATTTACTTCTTGTCATTAGTTCTTCCCTCCTCACTCCGGGCCGATGTTAAATTTATGGAGGTAGAGGAGCTTGAGGCGGGGATGAGGGGGATAGGAAGGACAGTGTTCTCCGGAGCCAAGGTGGAAGATTTTGATGTAGAAATCTTGGGGGTACTGGAGAATGTCTGGCCCCGAGGAGATCTAATTTTAGTTCGTATTGAAGGTGGACCCTTAGAAGAAACGGGAGTAATTTCCGGCATGAGCGGCAGCCCTATCTATATTGAAGGAAGGCTGATTGGGGCCCTGGCTTTTGCCTGGCCCTTCGCCCGCGAGGCTATAGCCGGAGTAACCCCTATTAAGGATATGCTTTCTGTATGGGAGGCGGGCAAGGACATAAGGGGGGAGGATACTTCCTGGTCCTGGAATCAACCGTTGACCGGAGAAAGCGGCCTGGGGGTTTTTGCCTTAAAGCCGCTGCCCAGTCCCCTGACCTTCAGCGGATTTGACCCTCAGGTGATCAGGGAAATGGAGCCTACCTTGAATCAGTTTGGATTTCTCGTTACTCAAGGAGGAGGTGGGGAGGCTATGGAAAGAAAAGAGACTCCTCTCATCTCAGGTGCAGCGGTGGGAGTTCCCCTCATCCGGGGAGATTTAAGTGCCGCTGCTATTGGCACGCTCACCTATCGCCGCGGGGATAAGATACTGGCTATGGGCCATCCTATGTTCTTCGGGGGGGCAGTTGA
>CAZGXS010000049.1:0-4798 GCA_964529935.1 uncultured bacterium
TAAGGGCTTTTTTTGAAACTAAGTCAACTTTTTTATGTAAGGTTTGGCTCAAAAAATCTTCTAATCTAATAAAATCAAAAAATCCAACAGGAGAGTCAAACTCCACCAAGATATCTATATCGCTTTCTTTTTCTTGTTCTCCTCTAATAACGGAACCAAAAATTCCCAGTCTTTTAACATGATATTTGTCTCTTAAAAAAGGAAGTTGGATATTTATTTTTTCCCTTATTTCTTCTTTTCTCATGTTAAATATTTCCCCTGCTCTTCAAGAAGTGTAAATTATCGCTCTATGTTTTTAATCTCGTATTGTAGCTACTCAGCCTGAGTAGTTACAATCAATGCCGGAAATGTCTCATTCCCGTGAAGACCATGGCTAAGTTGTGTTCATCACAAGCCGCGATTACTTCCTCATCTTTCTTTGAGCCGCCCGGCTGGATGATGGCGGTAGCTCCGGCGGAAGCAATCTCCTCAACTCCATCCCTCTGGGGGAAAAAGGCATCGGAGGCTGCCACCGTCCCTTTAAGGGTCAGGTTAGCCTTCATCACCGCTAACTTACAGGAATCTACTCTGCTCATCTGGCCAGCTCCGATACCCACTGTCTGGTCCCGGGTGGTGAAGACAATAGCATTGGATTTTACCTGTTTAACCACACGCCAGGCAAAAAGAAGGGCCTGGAATTCCTCCTCGGTGGGTTTTCTCCCGGTAACCACTTTTACAGCGGAAACCTCCACCTGACGCCTATCCATCTCCTGAACCAATAGCCCCCCGCTTACTTTCTTCAAATCCAGCTCGGTTAGCGGTTGTCGGTTAGCGGTTACGGCCAAATCAACCACTAACAGCCTGATGGCTTCCTTCCCTTTTAATATCTTCAGAGCTTCCTCCTCAAAGCCGGGAGCGATGACCGCTTCTACAAAGGTCTTATTTATCTCTGCGGCCGTATCCCGGTCCACCTTTCGGTTTAAGCCGACCACACTCCCAAAAGCAGAGACCGGGTCGCATTCCCGGGCCTTGCGGTAGGCTTCCACCAGGCTTCCTCCACAAGCCAGGCCGCAGGGGTTGGTATGCTTGATGACTACGGCAGTTATTTCCTCAAACTCCTTGAGCGCTTTTAGGGCCGCATCCAGGTCGAGGATATTGTTGAAGGAGAGCTCCTTCCCGTGGAGTTTTCGCGCTCCGGCTACTGTCTCTCTTCCCCCGGCCGATTCCTTATAGAAGGCCGCGGTCTGATGAGGATTTTCTCCATATCTTAAGTCCTCTATTTTTTCAAAGGTGGGCTGGAAGAGAGCGGGGAAGAGAGAAGGAGTCTTCTCCATCTGCTTCTCAAGAAAATTGCCAATGGCCGTATCATATTTAGCAGTTTGCTGGAAAGCCGCCGTTGCCAGACGCTGACGGGTCTCCTGGCTAACCTGGCCCTCATTTTCCTCAAGCTCCCGGAGAAGGTTAGCGTATTCATCCGGATCGCTAACCACAACCACGCTCTCATAATTCTTGGCTGCCGAGCGCAGCATGCTGGGGCCACCGATATCTATATTCTCTATCGCCTCTTCTAATTGGACCTCCGGTTTGGCAATCGTCTCCTCAAAGGGGTAGAGATTAACCACCGCCAAATCAATGAGTTCTATTCCCTGTTCCTCTACCTGCCTCATATGCCCCGGGCTATCCCGCCGGGCCAGCAAGGCTCCATGCACCCGGGGATGAAGCGTCTTCACTCTTCCCTCAAGCATTTCCGGGAACCCGGTATAGTCGGATACGGAGCGAACGGGAATCCCGGCCTCCTTAAGTAACTTGGCCGTTCCCCCCGTGGATAAGATCTCTATCCCTAACTCTTTAAGCCCTTTAGCTAACTCTACGATTCCCTTCTTATCGGAAACGCTGATCAAGGCTCGCTTTATCTTGGACATTATCTTACCCTTTCTATTATTAGTAACTACCCAAGTTGTCAGGTTTATGGTTCATGGTTCATGGTTCATGGTTACTCGCCTTATCATTGTTTTTTAACCTTGAACGGTGAACCCAGGAACTTTGAACCTTAAGTAGTTAAGTTATTTCTACTTTTTTATTCCCTTTCCCAATCTCACCGATGAAATAAGGAGTTTCCCCCAGCTCGGTCAATTCGGTCTTTAGGCCGTCCACATCGTCCCCGGGGACGATGGCTGCCATCCCGATACCCATATTGAAGACCTTGAACATTTCCTCATCGAGAATGTTGCCCTCCTTCTGGAGAAGAGAAAATATGGGCTGGACAGGCCAGCTATCTTTATGAATAATAGCCCGACAGTCCCCGGGTAGAATGCGGGGGATGTTGCCGACCAGTCCTCCTCCGGTAATGTGGGCTAGCCCCCGAATTTCAAATTTTTCCAGGAGCTTGAGAATGGGCTTAACATAGATTCTCGTCGGCTCCAAAAGCTCTTCCCCCAGAGTTTTTTCCAGCTCTTCTACCCGGCAATTAAGCTGGGCCGCTCCATCTCCCTCATCCAGGTCAAAGACCTTCCGGACCAGAGAATAGCCATTGCTGTGCAAACCGCTGGAGGCCAAGCCAATTATTTTATCTCCGACTTTTATTCTCGAGCCGTCGATAATCTTCTCCCTTTCTACCACTCCCAGGGCAAAGCCGACTAAATCGTACTCTCCCTCTGCATAAATACCGGGTAGTTCCGCCGTCTCCCCCCCCAGGAGAGCACAGCCGGCCATTTGACATCCTCGGGCAACTCCTTTAATTACTTCCTCGGCCCAAGCCGGTTTCAATTTGTTCACGGCCAAATAATCCAGAAAAAAAAGGGGCTCGGCCCCGGAGACAAGCAGGTCATTGACGCACATAGCCACCAAGTCTATACCTACCGTATCAAATCGGCCGCTTAAGTTAGCTACTTTTACCTTAGTTCCCACCCCATCCGTTCCTGCTACCAGCACCGGGTCGTGATATTTCCCCACTGGAAAGCGAAACAGCCCTCCGAACCCCCCGATGCCGCTTAAGACCTCCGGACGGGAAGTGGACCGGGCCAGGCCCTCTATGCTCTTCACTAACTTCTCGCCGGCCTCTATATCCACCCCGGCATCTTTATATTTCATATACCTAACCTTTGGAATATTTTCTCTATATTTCTTAAATTATGTTTCAAATTAAAAGAGCGCTCTATCTCATCTTTATGAAGATGTTTTCCCATCTCTTCATCCTGGAGAAGCACTGCCCGGAAATCAGTCTCCTCCTTCCAGGCTCTCATAGCGTTTCGCTGCACCAGCCGATAGGCCTCCTCTCGGCTCAATCCTTTCTTAGCTAACTCCAAAAGAACCGTTTCCGAGAAAATGAGCCCCCGGGTCTTCTCTAAATTCTTTTTCATGTTCTCCGGATAGACGATTAAGCCCTTCATGACGGCGATAAATTTTGTCAGCATGTAATCAACAAGAAGACAACTATCGGGAATGATAATCCTTTCCACTGAAGAATGGGTTAAATCTCTCTCATGCCACAGAGGGACATTCTCCAGGGCTGCCAGGGAATTGCTTCGCACCACCCGGGCTAGGCCCGAGATATTTTCCGAGGCGATAGGATTGCGTTTGTGGGGCATAGCTGAGGAACCTTTCTGCCCCGGGGAAAAATATTCCTCTACCTCTAAAATCTCCGTTCTCTGCAGGTTACGAATCTCCAGAGAAAACTTTTCCAAGGAACTAGACAAGAGAGCTAAAGCGGAAAGATAATGGGCGTGCCTATCCCTCTGAAGAATCTGGCTGGATACAGGGGCGGGGGTAAGGTTCAGTTTCTTGCAAACATACTCTTCCACCCGGGGATCAATATGAGCGTAGGTGCCCACCGCCCCGGAAATCTTGCCATAACTGATAAGACGCCGAGCCTCTTCCATATTCTCTCGACTTCGCTCGACTTCCTGCCACCAAAGAGCTAATTTCAGCCCAAAAGTAATGGGCTCTGCATGTATCCCGTGGGAGCGCCCCACCATTACTGTCTTCTCGTGCTCCCGGGCCTTGCCTTTTAGAACCCCAGCTAATTCTTTCAAGCCTTTAAGGATTATATCAGCAGATTCTCTCATCCTTAAAGACAGGGAAGTATCTACCACATCGTAGGAAGTAAGTCCTAAGTGAATATACCGGGATTCTTCGCCCACCTGCTCAGCTACAGCCGTTAGAAAGGCAATGACATCGTGACGGACTTCCTCCTCTATCTCTTGGATGCGATTTAAATCGAAGCCGGCTCTATCCTTTATTTTGGCTACCGCTTCCCCAGGAATCTCCCCCAGCTCGGCCAGAGCTTCACAAACAAGGAGCTCTATCTCCAACATCTTCTGGAACTTATTCTCCTCGCTCCAGATCTTGCCCATCTCCGGCAGGATATATCTCTTAATCATTTTAGCTCTCCTAAAACGATGGCCCCACGGGGAATTGAACCCCGGTTTGATGGCTGAGAACCACCCGTCCTAGTCCACTAGACGATGGGGCCCTTGATATAAATTCATAGTTTACCCTATCACAACCAAAGACCGATAGCAAGGGAAAAATGCCTTCAAAAATGCCTTCATTTTACCTTCATTTGCGCTGGTTACCACGAGGCGAGAGGTAACGACAGCCGACCTTGCCAGCTGGGATAGGGGAGTAAGCTTTTTTTGGTTTACGGGCAGGAGTAATTGTGATATATTAGAGCAGATATTATTAAATCAAGCATGGAAGAAAGGTATGAGGGAACTGTCCCAGATTTGCGAAGCGTTAGCTCGTAGAATCGGGGCTGTCCCCGGAACAGCCGGGAAGGAAAGGGATGCTCTATGAAAGGTAAAGCCTGGAAATTCGGGGA
>CAZGXS010000050.1:0-4692 GCA_964529935.1 uncultured bacterium
TAATAGGAAATTATGGGGTGAATGAAGAGGATTTTGAGTCCGCTAAACCTCAAGTAGAAGGCTTTATCGTTAAAGAATGCAGTCGTATATTTAGTAATTGGCGCGCTAAAAAGAGTCTGGATCAATTCTTAAAAGAAAATAATATCATCGGGGTTGAGGGAGTGGATACCCGAGCTTTAACTAAGCACATAAGATGTGTTGGAGCAATGAAAGGAATTATCTCTACAGAGGATTTGAATAGAGACAGTTTGGTTGAAAAAGCCCGGGTCTCTCCTGGCTTAGTGGGACGAGATTTAGTCAAAGAGGTCACCTGCAGTCAGGCTTATGTTTGGCCACGACCAACAGAGAACAGTGAACAGTTAACAGATAAACAATTCAGGGTGGTAGTTATTGATTGCGGGGTAAAATTTAATATATTACGAATGTTAGAGGAACAAGATTGCCAGGTGACTATTGTGCCGGCAAAAACCTCTGCCAAAGAGATATTAAAAATGCAGCCCGATGGATTGCTTCTTGCCAATGGCCCCGGCGATCCTGCTGGTGTGCCTTATGTAGTGGAGACGGTTAAGGAGCTTATCTCTCATCTACCCATTATGGGTATTTGTCTGGGGCATCAGATTTTGGGATTGGCTCTGGGCGGAAAGACCCATAAGCTTAAGTTTGGCCACCGGGGAGGCAATCAGCCGGTAAAGGATTTATCCACAGGCAAGGTAAGTATTACCTCTCAAAACTATGGTTTTTATGTTGATATGCAGTCTTTGCAGGACAAGGAGATAGATGTAACCCATATAAACTTAAATGACCATACCTTGGAGGGGATGAGGCATAAAAAGCTCCCTGTTTTTTCAGTTCAGTATCATCCTGAAGCTTCTCCGGGGCCGCACGACGCTAAGTATCTGTTTGAGAAATTTATAGAGCTGATGAAAAGAAGGAAATGATCGCCAAAATTTTCTTCTGTTAGCTGTCCACTGGTTACTATGCACTCCTTAAGCGGAGCGAGGGAAGATGCCTAAGAGAAAAGACATAAAGAAAATATTAATTATCGGTTCAGGCCCCATTGTTATTGGTCAGGCCTGTGAGTTTGACTATTCAGGCACTCAGGCTTGTAAGGCCTTAAGACAAGAGGGTTATGAGGTAGTGCTGGTAAATTCAAATCCGGCAACTATTATGACCGATCCGGAGACGGCCAAGCGAACTTATATAGAACCGATTACTCCTGAGATTATAGAGGAGATTATTAGCATTGAAAGGCCTGAGGCTCTACTGCCTACTCTGGGCGGACAAACAGGTCTTAATATGGCGGTGGCTTTATCCAAAAAAGGAGTTCTGGATAAGTTTAAAGTAGAGTTAATCGGCGCCAAGCTCGAAGCAATTGAAAAAGCCGAGGATAGAATTCTTTTCAAAGAGGTCATCGAAAAAATAGGCCTGTCTATGCCTAAAAGCGATCCCGCTTATTCGGTTGATGAAGCAGTGAGCATTGCGAAGAAAATAGGCTATCCCGTTGTTATCAGGCCGGCCTATACTTTGGGGGGCACAGGCGGCGGCATTGCCTACAACATTGAAGAACTTAAAGTAATTGCTGCCAGAGGCATAGACGCAAGCCGCATAAATCAGATTTTAGTTGAAGAATCAGTAATCGGCTGGAAAGAGTATGAGCTTGAAGTAATGCGTGACCTTAAAGATAATGTGGTAATTATTTGTTCAATTGAAAACTTTGACCCCATGGGTATCCATACCGGAGATTCCATTACCGTAGCCCCAGCCCAGACTTTGTCGGACAAAGAATATCAACTTATGAGAGATGCAGCCATTTCCATTATCCGTGAGATAGGGGTGGAGACCGGCGGTTCAAATATCCAGTTTGCTGTTTGTCCGGAAGATGGCCGGATGGTGGTAATTGAGATGAACCCCCGGGTATCTCGCTCATCCGCCCTTGCCTCCAAGGCGACAGGATTTCCCATTGCCAAGATTGCTGCCAAGTTAGCAGTGGGCCTTACCTTAGATGAGATTCCCAACGATATCACCAAAGAGACCCCGGCCTCATTTGAGCCCACTATTGACTATGTGGTGGTAAAATTTCCTCGCTGGACATTTGAAAAATTTCCCCAGGCAAATCGGGTTTTAACTACCCAGATGAAATCCGTAGGCGAGGCTATGGCTATTGGCAGGACTTTTAAAGAGGCCCTGCAAAAGGCGATTCGCTCTATGGAAACCGGAAGATTCGGCCTGGCCGGAGGAAATGATAATTTGCAGAGATTGGGAAAAGATACCTTAAAAGAAAAATTGATTATCCCCGATTCGGAAAAAGTCTTTTATATCTACCAGGCGTATCACTCCGGAATAAGCTTGGATGAAATTCATCACTTGACCAAGATAGACCCCTGGTTTTTGTCTCAGCTTCAGGAGATTTATGAGCTTGAGCTAAAGTTATCCTCTCATACTATAGAATCTATTCCTGGGGATTTACTTCGTAAAGCAAAAGAATATGGCTTCTCAGACCGAAGTTTAGCCCAAATTTTTTCAGCAAATGAAAAAGCAATAAGAGATTTAAGAAAGAAAAAAAAGATTCTGCCTACCTATAAGATGGTGGATACCTGTGCTGCGGAGTTTGAGGCCGTAACGCCGTATTATTACTCTACCTATGAGTCAGAGGATGAAGTTAAACCTTCAAATAGAAAAAAAATAATGATCTTGGGAAGCGGCCCTAATAGAATCGGGCAGGGTATTGAGTTTGACTATGCCTGTGTGCATGCTGCTTTCGCTTTAAGGGAAGAGAATTTTGAGACTATAATGGTAAATTCTAATCCGGAGACAGTCTCTACTGATTATGACACCTCTGACCGCCTTTATTTTGAGCCTTTAACTGTGGAAGATGTGCTGAATATTTATGAGAAAGAAAAGCCAATAGGAGTTATTGTGCAGTTTGGCGGACAGACTCCTTTGAATTTGGCTAAGGATTTAGAAAGAAATGGGGTAAAAATATTAGGGACTTCTCCGGAAAGCATAGATCTAGCTGAGGACAGAGAGAGATTTAAGGCTATTTTAGAGAAGCTTTCTATCCCCCAGCCAGAAAGTGGAATAGCTCGCTCATTTGAGGATGCTCTGGAGATTGCTAAGAAAATAGGCTATCCCTTGATGGTTCGGCCTTCTTATGTCTTAGGCGGCAGGGCGATGGAGATTGTCTATGACGAGAGTTCATTAAGGAGCTATGTTCAAAATGCGGTAGAGGTTTCTCCGCAACACCCGGTATTGATCGATAGATTCTTAGAGGGGGCGATAGAAATAGAGGTTGATGCTATAGGTGATGGAGAAAAGGTTTTTATTGGCGGAATAATGGAGCATATAGAAGAGGCAGGGGTGCATTCGGGAGATAGCGCCTGTGTGCTTCCGCCTCACAGCCTAAATGAAAAAGCAATTGATACTATTAAAAACCATACTTATTCTTTGGCGAAGGAGCTTAAGGTCATTGGCTTGATTAATATTCAATATGCCCTTCTGGATGAGAGGGTCTATGTTTTAGAGGTGAATCCCCGGGCATCAAGGACGGCACCTTTCGTGAGTAAGGCTACGGGTATACCTTTGGCCAAGGTGGCTACCAAGATAATAGCAGGCAAGACATTAAGCGCTCTTGGGTTGCCAATAGAAAAAAGCCTCAATTATGTTGCGGTTAAAGAAGCTGTTTTTCCATTTTCTAAATTTCCTGAGGTTGACCCATTATTAGGCCCTGAGATGAGGGCAACTGGTGAGGTAATGGGGATTGATGCAAATTTCGGGTTAGCTTTTTATAAATCCCAGGATGCTGCGGGGATGAAGCTTCCTCTGGAGGGAGTGATTTTAATCACTGTTTCAGATAAGGATAAGCCCCAAATTGTCTCAGTAGCGAAAAAATTTAAAGAGTTGGGATTTAAAATTATGGCTACCGCTGGCACTTGCGAATATCTTTTAAATCGGGGAGTTAAGACCCATAAAATCTTTAAGCTCCACGAAAGTAGGCCGCATATCGCAGATTTTATCAAAAATGGGCAGATAAATATGGTCGTTAATACTCCTATTGGCAAAGGAGCTAAATACGACGATTCTTATATAAGAAAGACTGCTATCCGAAATAATATCACTTACATTACCACCATAGCCGGAGCTAAGGCAGCGGCAGAGGGAATAGAGGCAGTGAAGCAGAAGAGTATAAAGATAAAATCTATCCAGGAATACCATAATTTATGAAAATATTTGCCAGCAAAATTTAGAAGTAAAAACTAATGCCCTTCGGGTAACTAATTATGCTTCTGGTTCTCGCCCCGATCTTGTTATTGCATCGCTCCACGCACATAGAAGCGTTATTTGTCTTCTTTCCGCCCTGTCTTTTTATGAAGCAACAAGTGACATGCTAAAGTTTATGGGTCTATCCATTCCGCAAGACACACATGCAAATAGAATTAAGTATTTCCCCGGCAAGATTTTACCGATTTGCGCCTAAAGTATGGAAAGCAGGGATTGAAGCAATAATATTTTAAGGACATAAAATTAAAGCTTATGTTCTCGCCAAGATATATTAAAACTTTCGACTGACTGTTAATATAATACCGGAGACGATATGGAAGCCGATATTAAGAAAATATTATCTGACTATTGGGGATATGCTCACTTTCGCCCTTTTCAGGAAGAGGCGATAACTTCAATATTAGATGCAAACGA
>CAZGXS010000051.1:0-4652 GCA_964529935.1 uncultured bacterium
AATCTTCTTCGTTGATATTAGCGGGAACAGTGAGGCGGCTGCGCATCTTTCCATTAACCTGAACGACAATTGTTATCTCTTCTTCCTTAATAGCACTGGCATCGTAATCGGGCCAGGGCTGGTGGAAGATGCTCGGTTTATTCCCTAATTTCTCCCAGAGTTCTTCAGAAAAATGGGGAACGAAAGGTGAGAGGAGAATAACTACAGTTTCCAGGGCCTCTTTTAGTATCTCTCGGCTAACGGATGCTGGCTGAAGGAGAGCAGTTGATATTTCATTCACTAGCTCCATAATAGCGGCGATGGCGGTATTAAAATGCAATTTATCCTCAATATCTTCGCTCACCTTCTTAATCGTCTGGTGCGTCTTCCGCTGTAAATCCCCCCTTAACCCCCCTTTGCCAAAGGGGGGAGTGGAGGGATTAAGGTGAGGGGCAACTGTAAACTGCTCTATCAATCTCCAGACCCGATTCAAAAATCTCCAGGCTCCTTCTATGGCGCGATCGTCCCATTCCGCATCTTTCTCCGGAGGGCCGAGAAAGAGAGTATAAAGCCTTACTGTATCCGCTCCATATTTAGCAATCAGCGCATCGGGGCTGACTACATTTCCTTTGGACTTGGACATCTTCACCCCGTCCTTGATAATCATTCCCTGAGTGAATAATCTCTGGAAAGGCTCCGGGAAACCCACATACCCTAAGTCGTAAAGAACTTTAGTGATAAAGCGAGAATAAAGGAGGTGCAAGATCGCATGCTCCACCCCTCCGATATACTGGTCCACGGGAAGCCAGCGGTTGACGAGAGCGGTATCAAAAGGTTGATCCACATCCTGAGGAGATAGATAGCGCAGATAATACCAGCAGGAGCAAAGCCATTGGGCGATGGTATCTGTTTCTCTTTGCGCCGGTTGGCGGCAATTAGGACAGGGAGTATGAATGAATTCAGGGGCACTAGCGAGGGGAGAGCCTCCCTGATACTGAAAATCTACCTCTTCCGGAAGTCTTACCGGTAAATCTCCTTCCGGGACTGGGACAGTTCCACAGGATGAACAGTTAATAATAGGAATGGGGGCTCCCCAATATCGCTGACGGGAAATAAGCCAATCCCGGAGACGATAAGTTACCTGCCTCCGCCCGATTCTCTTTTCCTCTAAATAGTCAGCGATTTTCTCTAAAGCTTCCTGATTAGGAAGACCGTCAAAAACACTGGAATTAATCTGGATTCCTTCTTCAATATAAGCCTCTTTTAAGGAGTCAGAGGAAAGAGTTTTCTGAGGATTCTGAATAACTATTTTAAGAGGCAAATTATACTTTTTAGCAAACTCAAAATCTCTCTGGTCGTGGGCAGGAACAGCCATTACCGCTCCCGTTCCATATTCCATCAGGGCATAGTTGGCAATCCAGAGGGGAATTTTTTCTCCATTAACCGGATTGATCACATAGCTTCCCGTGAAGATACCTTCCTTCTCTTCTTCGGAACGATCCCGGGAAGCTAAACTCTCTTCCTGACTTTTCTTGAGGAAACAGCGAAGCGCTTCTCTTCCTTTTCCCTGAGCCAACCTCTCCGCCAGCGGATGCCGGGGAGCGAGCACCAGATAAGTTACTCCATAAATAGTATCCGGGCGAGTGGTAAAACAGGAAAGTACTTCATCGCTGTCTTCCCGGCGAAAATCTATTTCTACCCCTTCACTGCGGCCAATCCAGTTGGCCTGCATGAGCTTTACTCTCTCCGGCCAATCTTTAAGGAGCTTAATATCTCGGAGAAGCCTTTCTGCATAAGCGGTTATCTTGAAAAACCACTGCTCTAAATCTTTCTGAGCCACCGGGGCAGCACAACGCTCACAGTTACCGTTCACCACCTCCTCATTAGCCAGAGTAGTAGCGCAGGAGGGACACCAGTTTACCGGAGCTAACTTTTTATAGGCTAAACCTTTTTGGTGAAGTTTGAGAAAAAGCCACTGCGTCCACTTATAGTAATCCGGCTCGCAGGTAGTAAGCTCCCGCTTCCAGTCATAGAGCACTCCCCACTGGTTGAGTTGTTCTTTCATTTTGCGGATATGTTCTCGGGTAGAACCGGCCGGATGGATATTCTCTTTAATAGCGGCATTTTCCGCCGGAAGGCCAAAAGCATCCCAGCCCATAGGAGCGAGGACGTTGTAGCCGCGCATCAACTTATAGCGGGCAAGAGCGTCCCCGATAATATAATTCCTCCCGTGCCCCACATGCAGAGCCGCTGAGGGATAAGGGAACATCATCAGGCAGTAATACTTGGGCTTCTGAGAAGAATCGTCCATAGACATCAGGCTCTTCTTTTCCCAGAGTTTCTGCCACTTAGCTTCTATTTCCTGAAAAGGATAACCTTGTTTCACGGTCTCGTTCCTGATATAATATTCATTATACCTTCGCAAAGGGACAGGCACATTCTACCGCTTGCAGAACTCATCGGTAAATGTGCCGGTCTCTCCTTCAATCCGAGTAATTTGCCTTTTAATTTGTGTAATCAGGCATCCTAATCTTTTTATGAGAATGTCTTATGTTGTCATAATCTTAACATGAGCCTTTGATTAAGGCAAAGGATTTTTCGCAGAAATACTTATAGCCTAAAACCAATTGACGGCTGAGGAGATATATGCTAAATTAAATGAGTCGCAAACTTGTAGTGCAGTCCTTTATGAGGCGCAAGAGAGTACCCTGTGGGCACAAGTACCCTGCGGGCACAAGCGGTGGCATGCTTCGACACTACCCGTAACCAAACTGTTGCAAACGAGGAGGTGTTTATGATGAAGCCATACGAAGCCGAGAAGATAAGAAATGTGGCTCTCTTGGCCCATGGCGGAGCGGGGAAGACCTCTCTTATCGAAGCTTTTCTCTACACCTCGGGAGCTATCGATAGATTGGGACGGATTGAGGAGGGGACAACGGTGAGCGATTATATTGCTGATGAGGTGCGCCGGAAAATAAGCATTAAATCGGCTTTGCTTCCCAATCAGTGGAGAGAACATAAGATCAACTTCTTAGATACCCCGGGTTATGCCGATTTCGTGGGAGAGGTTAGAGAAGTTTTACCTGTAGTAGATGGAGCTATTATTGTTGTTGATGGTGCCTCGGGAGTGGAAGTGGGCACGGAGAGGGTCTGGAGCTATGCGGAAGAATTTCATTTAGGGCGACTGATATTCATCAACAAAATAGATGGAGATAATGCTGATTTCTACTCTGTCCTGGAAGTTATGAAGAAAAGCTGGGGAAATAAAATAATCCCCCTTCAATTGCCCCTGGGAAAAGGAAGTGAATTTCAAGGAGCAATAGATCTCCTGGGGATGAAAGCCTGTCTCTGGGATAGCAATGGGAAGAATGAGGAGAAGGAGATTCCCGCAGCAGAAGAGGAAAGGGCCAAAAAGTATCGCGAGGAGTTAATAGAGGCCGCCGCAGAGATGGATGATGGACTTTTAGAGAAATATTTTGACGAAGGAGGCCTTTCCGAAGAGGAGATTAGGAAAGCTCTTCGCCGGGGGACGCGGGAGGGGAAGATAGTGCCCCTGCTCTGCGGTTCCGCTTATCAGGCCAGGGGGACAGAAAGTCTGCTCAATGCTATCATCGGCTTCCTTCCCTCTCCTCTTGACCGGCCGGCTATTTCCGCTAAGAAGTTAGGCAGCGAGGAAGAGGTGAAGATAGAGGCAAGGAAGGAGTCCCCTTTCAGTGCCTTCATCTTCAAGACCGCTGTCGAACCTCATTTAGGCGAATTGAGTTACTTTAGAGTCTGTTCCGGCACTCTTTCCTCAGGTTCTACCGTCTATAATTCCACCCGGGAGCATGAGGAAAGAATAGGTCAGATAATTCTGCCTCAGGGGAAAGAGAAGGAGGAAGTTTCCCAACTTCAACCGGGGGATTTAGCGGCTGTAGCTAAGCTCAAGGGAGCCTTTACAGGAGACACTCTTTGTGATAAGAAAAATCTCCTAAGCTTTCCTGGAGTGAGCTTTCCCCGGCCAGTGCTCTCCCTGGCGGTGAAGCCTAAGACGAAGAAAGACCAGGAAAAATTGAGCGCTGCTCTGGGGAAGATAGAGAAAGAGGACCCCACTTTTGAGGTGCATCTGGACCACGAGTTGGGCCAGACGCTAATCTCCGGAATGGGAGAACTACATCTGGAGATTATCATCAACGAGCTGAGAGACAAGTTTGGAGTGGAGGTAGAGGTGGAGAAATCCAAAATAGCTTATCGGGAGACCATCCGCTCTACCGCTAAAGTTCAGGGAAAATATAAAAAACAATCGGGCGGCCGGGGACAATATGGCGATGTCTGGATCGAGGTGCGACCGCTTCCTCGGGAAGAGAATTTCCAGTTCGTGAATAATATCGTCGGCGGGGCTATTCCCTCTAAATATATACCGGCGGTGGAGAAGGGAGTGAGGGAATCCATGCAGAAAGGCGTTCTGGCTGGTTATCCCCTCACCAATATCCAGGTAACCCTATTTGATGGAAGCTTCCACAATGTGGATTCTTCCGACATGGCCTTCCATATTGCCGGGTCTATGGCTTTGAAGAAAGCTTCCTTAGAGGCCAAGACTATTCTCCTGGAACCTATTATAGAAGTAGAGATAACTGTTCCCGATGAGTATTTGGGGGATATCACCGGCGACCTCAACGGAAAGCGGGGAAGGA
>CAZGXS010000052.1:0-3390 GCA_964529935.1 uncultured bacterium
GCCTTTTAGCTACCCAATCTCATCCTTCCTTTTCTGTTTCCTCTCTGGAATTAGAGCGAGGGGGAAAATCTTATTCCATAGAGACAGTGAAAGAGCTTCTGAATATCTATGGTCAGGATAGCAAACTTTATTTTATTACTGGAGCTGATGCCATCCGGGAAATATCTACCTGGAAGGACAAAGAAGAGTTACTTCAGCTCTGTGAATTCATTGTTGCTTCCCGACCGGGTTTCCCAACGGATGGAATCGATAAACGGGTTCTCAAAAGCACTCACCTCATCAAAGTGCCGGCTTTAGATATTTCTTCTACGGAGATACGGCGTCGAGTGAGGGAGGGAAGAAACATCAAATATCTGCTGCCGGAGAAAGTGGAAGAATATATCTATGAGCATAAGCTCTACTCATAATCCGTAACCCGTAACCCGTAACTTATAAACCTGCAACTCATAACTTATAAAGGGAGGTTATTCAGATAGAACCTGAAAAAGTTGCACTTTTAGCGGCTACTGCTGCCGAAGAGAAGAAGGCGGAGAATGTAATTGTCCTTGATATGAGGAAGGTGGCTACTTTTACCGATTGCTTCCTTATCTGTAGCGCGGACTCTGCCGTTCAGGCTCAGGCCATTGCTCGAGCTATCCAGGAACGACTGGAAAAATCCAGGCTTTCTGTCTGGCATTTAGAGGGATACAAAGAAGGAGAATGGATACTGCTTGATTATGGTGATGTAATCATGCATATATTCCTAGAGGAGACCCGTCGCTTTTATAACTTGGAAGGGCTGTGGGGAGATGCGAAGGTATTGAAAATAAGTAAGAAATGAAAAAGTGAGAAACTGAAATGACCAGAGATATCAGGGAAACTATCGCTCTTCTGATAAAGGAAGGCCTAAATAAGGCCGAGGAGAAGGGGGAGATGAAGTTAGACCATCTTCCCCCCATTCATCTGGAAATTCCTTCTTTGGAAGAACAGGGAGACTTGGCTACCAATATTGCTCTTCAGATATGCGGACAAGTGAAACTTCCTCCCCGAAAAGTAGCCGAGTGTATTACTAATCATATTGAGGCGCTTAGCTCTCCTGCTTCTCTCCTGCGCCGGGTGGCGGTTGCTGGTCCTGGTTTCATCAACTTCTTCCTTAAACCGGAAGCTTTCTATCCGGTGCTGAATCAAATCGAGAGGGAGAAAACTAATTATGGAAGGTCTAACCTGGGACAGGGAAAAAAAGTCCTTATCGAGTTCGTCAGTGCTAATCCCACCGGTCCGCTCACCGTGGCCCATGGCAGACATGCTGCTGTCGGGGATGTCCTGGCTAACCTCCTCAGTATAGTGGGCTATGAGGTTAGTCGGGAGTATTATTATAATAATGCCGGAAGACAAATGGCTCTCCTGGGAAAATCAGTCGAGGCACGTTACCATCAGCTTTTAGGGGAGGAAGCTGTCCTTCCCGAGGAAGGCTATAAAGGAAGTTACCTAGTTGATATCGCTCAGGAGATACTCAATGAGCATGGTCGAAATATCAAAGATTTAGAGCTTCTTTGCCAACTTTCCGAAGAGAAAATATTTGAGGGGATAAAAAAAGATTTAACGGATTTTGGAGTGAAGTTCGATAATTGGGTCAAGGAAGAAAATCTCTACGAGAAGGGAAAGGTGCAGGAAGCTGTCGAAGAACTGAGAGGGAAAGACACCCTTTACGAGAAAGAAGGAGCTTTATGGTTCAGGTCTTCCTCTTTCGGCGATGAGAAGGACCGGGTAATTAAAAAGAGCGATGGTCAATTTACTTATTTAGCTCCCGATATTGCTTATCATCGGAACAAATACGAAAGAGGTTTTTATCAATTGATAAATATCCTGGGCCCTGACCATCATGGATATATGGGGCGTCTTCAGGCGGCGGTAGAGGCTCTCGGTTATGAGAAGGAGAGCTTGAAGATTATCATTCTCCAGTTGGTAAGCCTCTACCAGGGGAAGGAAAAGCTTCGCATGTCAACCAGAACCGGCGATTTCGTCACCCTCCGCCAGGTGATAGATGAGGTAGGCAAAGATGCGGCCCGTTTTTTCTTCCTCATGCGGGGAACGAATAGCCACTTGAACTTCGATTTAGAATTAGCCAAAAAAGAATCTCCGGAAAATCCTGTTTATTACGTCCAGTATGCCCATGCCCGAATCTGTAGTATCTTAAAATTTGCTCTGGAGAGAGGAGCAGAAATAAATCTGACAGAGAAAATAGACTTATACCTCCTCAAGGAAGAAGAGGAATTGAGGATAATTAAAAAGTTAGCGCAACTTCCGGAAGTGTTGGAGACCTGTGTTCGCTCTCTGGAGCCTCAGGGGTTGACTGTCTATCTCCGGGATCTGGCTGGCTCCTTCCACAATTTTTATAATAGGTTTAGAGTTATTGGCGAGGACGGGGATTTAAACTCCGCTCGTTTGATGCTGGTGAGAGGGGTTAAAACCGCCTTACAAAATGGCCTCCGCTTGCTGGGAGTATCTGCTTCGGAGAAGATGTAAAAATATAAACTACATAAAGAATTCAAGGGGTCCAGGATTCAAGGGGTCCAGGAAAAAAATCTAAAAAAATACTTGAACCCATGAATCCTTGAATCCTGAGAAGCTCTGCGTTTCTGTGGTTGCGAAGTTTTTTTTAGCTCCCCGTAGTGGTTGATAATGAAAACTAACAGACAGTGTGATGTTTTTCCTCTGGGACTTCTTGACTATCAAAAGGCCTGGGATCTGCAAAGGGAATTAATCGGAGAAAGGCTAAAAAAGCGGATTAGCGATACGCTGCTTCTCCTGGAGCATCCACCCCTCTTCACTATCGGGAGAGGGGGAAGCAGAAAGAATGTTCTTGTTTCGGATAAACACTTAGAGAAAAAAGGCATTTCCGTTTATGAAGTGGACCGGGGCGGAGATATAACCTATCATGGACCGGGACAGATAATTGGGTATCCTATCCTAGATCTAAATGAACATGGACGGGATATTCACCTCATGCTCCGCAATCTGGAGGAAGTTATCATCGGGCTTCTGTCTGACTACGGAGTGGAAGCTCTCCGCATCCCGGGATATACTGGAGTATGGGTGGAGAAAGAAAAGATTGCCGCTATTGGCATTGGAGTTCGTCGCTGGATAACCTTTCACGGATTCTGTCTGAATGTCAACCCCAATATGAATTATTTCTCCCTGATAAATCCCTGTGGTATTAGGGGGAAGGGAGTAACCTCGTTACAACAGTTGAAAGTTGAAAGTAAAAAGTTGAAAGTGAGAACAACTCCCTGGAATACCATCCCGGGATTAAAGGAATTGCAACAAAATCTTATAAGACATTTTGGAGAGGTCTTCAATCTAAAAATGAGGTATGCCACCAATCCTGGGAAAATAGGGGTTCAAGGGGTC
>CAZGXS010000052.1:3490-4623 GCA_964529935.1 uncultured bacterium
TTCAAGGGGTCAAGTGAAAATCTTTAAAAAATAAAAATACTTGAACCCTCGAACCCTCGAACCCTGTTTACTGGGACCCTTCTTAGCAACTTTTCGGGAGACAATAAATGAGGAGTAATAATTTGCTCTTAGAGAAGCAAGAAAGGAAGTTTCCCCCTTGGTTAAAGAAACGATGGCCAATTAGTGAAGTCGCTGATTGGACAGAGACGCTCTTGAAGGCTCTTGGTTTGCGGACTGTCTGTCAAAGCGCTCGCTGTCCCAATCAAGGAGAATGTTTTTCTTTAAGGAAAGCTACCTTTATGGTCCTGGGGAATGTCTGCACTCGAAGCTGCCACTTCTGTGCCGTGGAGAGAGGGCAGCCCTTGCCTCTCGACCCGGAGGAACCAGGAAAAGTAGCCGAGGCTTCTTTCCGGTTAGGATTAAAGCATGTGGTCATTACCTCGGTTACCCGCGATGACCTGCCCGATGGAGGGGCTCGGCATTTCAGAGATATTCTGCTTGAGGTTTGCCGTCTTCTTTCCCTGGCTACAGTCGAAGTCCTTACTCCCGACTTTCAGGGGGCATTGTCCAGTCTCAAGATAGTTGTTCTTGAGGGACGTCCTCATATATTCAATCATAATTTAGAGACGGTGCCTCGTCTCTACCCCCGAATAAGACCGGAGGCTGACTATCAGAGGTCGCTGGATGTCTTGAGGATGGCCAAGGAGCTGGATAGTAGTATTTATACCAAGTCAGGACTTATGGTGGGGCTGGGAGAAACGAAAGATGAGGTTATCCAGGCGATGAAAGACCTTCGAAAGATAAACTGTGATCTCCTGACTATCGGACAATACCTATCTCCTTCCCGGGACCATCTGCCCGTGGAGGAGTTCATTACCCCTGATATATTTGAAGAGTATGGAAAGATAGGCGAGGAGATGGGCTTCTCATCTGTAGCTTCATCGCCCTTTGTTCGTAGCTCCTATAATGCCGAGCACCAATTTGCCCGGGTGAATTTATAATCCATAAGGAGAAAAAAATGGCCGAAGTAAAACTACCGAAATTAGGAGAAGAAGTTAAGGAGGCTACTGTCTCTTACTGGCTTCATCAGGAAGGGGACGAGGTGAAGGAGGGCGAAGACCTGGTGGAGATGA
>CAZGXS010000053.1:0-4429 GCA_964529935.1 uncultured bacterium
TCCAGAACCATCCTGGCTATTTCCGGAGAAGCGTCGGGCCTGGCTAACTCCCTGGCTTTAGCTTGAAGGGAAAAGAGACGCTGGGGATTTCTCAATAGTTCTTCCACCACAGCGGCCACTCCCTTTCCCTCATCTGCTTTTATAGCCACCCCTTCATCCACTAAAAACTGACTATTCTTCTCCTCTTGTCCCGGCAGAGAATTACCTATCACTATAGCTAAACCTTTAGCCAAAGCCTCGGTGCTGGTCAGACCCCCCGGTTTGGTAACTATTATATCGGATATTTCCATTAACTCCTCAACATTATCCACATATCCCACGATATGAACCGGTTTAGTCATTCCACTTTCCCTTTTTTCTAGGTTCTTTCTCAAGCTTTCATTGAGCCCGGTGACAACAATCATTTGAAAAGGCAGAGTAAGAGCATCCAGACTGCAGACAATTTCTTCCACAGGACCCAGCCCCTGTCCCCCTCCCATAATAAGCACAGTGGGAAGACTTGAACTCAAGCTTACTCTTTCCACAATTCTATTTCCATCCTGTTCTCTCCCAAACTTAGGGTCAACGGGGATTCCAGTGATGCGTATTTTCTTCTCGGCAATACCCTTCCTTACCAGATCTCTTCTGGTGGTCTCGTGGGAAACAGCGTAGAAATCGACCTGGTCATACAACCAATAGCAATGAGCTATATAATCGGTGATTACCCCCATCAAGGGGATATTTTCCCTTCTTTTCTCCTTATAGGCAGCTACCACCCCGCAGGGAAAAGCCTGAGTGCAGATGACTACCTCGGGAGAGAAGGAATCAAGCAGTTTCTCCAACTTGCTGGAGTTTAGCTTATTGATAAATTCTTTAACCCCGGCTATCTTCCGCGCCACCTTAGGGTTGTCATAGAGATAGTTCCATACCTCGGGCATATTGTGGAGCAAGGATAGATAGCTTCCCTGGACAATCTGGTCAAGGCGAGGATTGGTATAGCTGAGGAAATTAACGGTCAGAACTTCCCCGCTTTCCTCTATCTCTTTTATGGATTTCTCTATAGCCAGGGCCGCCAGATGGTGACCCGATCTTTCAAAAATATAGAAAATAAGAATCTTCTTCATAGGAGAGCATTTTACCAGAACTGGCAAGGAAGTCAAAGGAAATTTCTCGGTACTAAGCAATTACCATGTCAGTAAGTCTTCTATAGGCTTCCCCATACTTTTCGCTGGTCTTCCGGATGATATCCTGAGGAAGAGGAGGAGCGGGCGGAGTCTTATTCCAGTTTACGGTTTCTAAGTAATCGCGGACGAATTGCTTATCAAAATTTTTCGGAGTGCATCCCGCACAGTAGTTGTTCCTATCCCAAAAACGCGAAGAGTCCGGGGTGAAAATCTCATCTATAAGAATAAGTTCTTCGCCCACAAATCCGAACTCGAATTTAGTATCGGAGATAATTAACCCCCGGGAGCGGGCATATTCATTAGCCATTTTATAAATCTCCAGGCTTTTCTTTCTCAGTTCCTCAGTCACTTTCGCTCCCACCAGTTCCACCATCTCTCCCTCAGTAATATTAATATCGTGCCCCGAGGTAGCCTTGGTAGCGGGAGTAAAAATCGGCTGAGGCAGCTTCTCTGCTTCCCTGAGACCAGAAGGTAGCTTGATAGCGCAGATGGAGCCTTTCTCCCGATATTCCTTCCAGCCGGAGCCAGCTAAGTATCCCCGGACGACACATTCAACGGGTAGCGTTTCCACCTTCCTGACTAACATCGACCGCCCCTCAAGGATAGACTTATATTTTCGCAGCTCTTCCGGGAAGAGAGCCGGGAGAGTAGCAATGAAATGATTCCCGATGATGTTGCCGGTGAAGTTAAACCAGAACTCTGATAGTTTGGTCAATATCTTTCCCTTGCCAGGAATGCCGTCGGGCAGGACGACATCGAAGGCAGAAATTCTATCGGTAGCTACTATAAGAAGCTCATCGCCAAGGTCGTAGATATCCCGCACCTTTCCCTTCTTAAGAAGTTTTATACCCGACAAATCCGTATGTAGCAGAACCTTGCTTTCTTCCATCATTTCTCCCTCAAAAAACAAGAAACCCTAAACTCTATTTATTCTATTATCCGGGGCACTTTGAAATAGTTCCCTTTTTTATCCGGAGCGTTGGAGAGAACATCCTCCACCGGCAGGGAAGGCTTTATTTCATCCTCGCGCAGAACATTCTGTAAAGGAACTACATGCGAAGTAGATTCCACATTTTCCGTATTCAGCTCGTTTAATTTCTCCACATATTCAAGAATCTGGTTAAGCTGCTTTCCAAACTTCTCCTTCTCCTCTTCGGTCAAACGAAGACGAGCCAGTTTAGCCACATGCTCTACCTCTTTCTTTGCGATTTTCATCTTCATCCCCCCAGAAGAAAGAAAAAGGATTCAAGGGGTCAAGTGGCCAAGGGTTCAAGTGAAAATCTTTAAAAAAATAAACACTGGAATCCTCGAACCCTCGAATCCTTGAACCCTAAAAAAATATCCTTATCAGTTTATTTTACTCAAGATATTGCTCAAGCGGCCAAACTCTTCCAGGCTCAAGGTCTCCCCTCTCCGCCTTCCTTCAATTCCCGCCTCCCCTAATGCTCGCTGCAGCTCCTTCCTCTCCAAGCTTAGATAACGGTTGGAAAGAAGGGCCTTCCCTAAGGTCTTCCTCCTCTGCCCAAAGGAAGATTTAATTAAAGAGAAGAGCAATTTCTCATCCTTAACCTTCACCCGCGGTTCCTTTAAGAGCCTGAGCCTCACCAGAGCAGAATCAACCCCGGGCGGAGGGAAGAAGGACTCTCTCCCCACCTGGGCAACTACCTCCACTTCTGCATGATACTGGCAGGCAAGAGTCAAAACCCCGTAATCCTTACCTCCCGGAGCCGCCGCCAGCCTCTCGGCCACTTCTCTTTGAACCATAATTAGGAGAAGATCGAGCAAAGATTTTTGCTTGAGCAGATGGAAAATAATGGGAGTAGTGAGGTAATAGGGAAGATTGCCCACGGCCTTTAAAGAGTTGAAAGTTGAAAGTTGAAAGTTGAAAGTTTTAAGAACTTCCCCCAGGTCAACCTTTAAGATGTCATCTCGGACGATAACCACATTATCAAAGCTTGCTAACCGTTCCCTCAATATATCGCTGAGCTTCTCATCAAGTTCTACTGCTATTACCTTAAAGGCCGCTTCCGCTAATTTCTCCGTTAAAATACCTGTTCCCGCCCCAATCTCCAGCACCAGGTCATTTTTATCTAACTCCGCGGCCTGGATTATCTTCTTGAGAACCCCCTCATCCTTTAAAAGATTCTGCCCCCACCCCTTCCTCAACCGAACTTCATGCTCTCTCAAAATATTTCTGATTTGCCGGCTCATCTAATCTCTATACAAGCCTCTTTCTTCAGCTCCTTTGTCCACTCCCGATACCTCTTTTCCGCCCTTTCCGCAAAAATAAGAGCCTCTATTCCATCCTTTACCTCCGACAATTTCATCTGCCGGGCCGCCTTACGTCCTCCCAGCTTAATGATATGGAAGCCGTCCCCCATCTTAATCAAATCACTAACCTCCCCCACCTTTAACATAGAGACAGCTTCCGCGAACTCCGGGCTTAGTTCTCCCCGCCTAAAAAACCCCAGCCTCCCTCCTCTTTCAGCGCTGGGCCCCGAGGAATATTCTTTGGCTAAGAGAGAAAAATCGGCTCCCTCCCTCAATCGCCTGAGTAATTCCTTTCCTTTTCCCTCTTTCCAGACTTCTCCTTCCTGGGCCCTAATGAAGATATGGCTTAGTTCAACTTCCTCCGGCTCCCTGAACCTTTCCTTGTTCTCCTCAAAAAAAAGCCGAACATCCTCCTCTCCCACCCGGATCCCGGCCCTCACCTCTTTATCTATAAGCAAGCTCACCATCAGCTCTTCCTCTATTCTCTTTCCGAGCTTCGCCTCGGTAAGATTCTCCTCCTGGAGAGCCTGACGAAATGCCTCCTCCGAAGCAAACCTTCCCCTCATCTCCTCAAGCCGGCGGCCTATCCTCTCCTCCCCTACCTCTATATTTCTATCCTTAGCCTCCTGCAAAAGAATCTTTCTCTCTATTAACCCCTCTAAGGCCCGCCGGCGGTCTTCTTCCCTTCCTATATCCACATCCACGCCCTCCCGCCAGACTCGTTCGGGACCTAAAAACTCCTCCAGTTCGCTCAGGGTGATAATTTCCCCATTAACTACGGCCACGACCCTCTCTATTATCCTGGCCCGAACGGGAAAGACGAAAGTCAGAAGAAAAATAAAGATTAAAAGATACTTTCTCATTATTAGCTTACCTTTTGTAACTATTTGAGGAGTCAGGAGTCAGGAATAAATCAAGCAACTACAATTTAGTTGCAGATTATTATACCATCCCCCTCCTCCCCCTGTCAATAAAAACGGCAGGCTCGGTTTCTT
>CAZGXS010000054.1:0-4376 GCA_964529935.1 uncultured bacterium
CTTCAAAAACTCCATCTCCATAAAGAAGCCCGTGATCAAAAACAGATATCTTCGCTTCTTCCCGAGAAAAAAACTCCCCATCTATATAAATCTGCAAGCTCATCTGCCCTCCTCCACAACTTTTCCCTCCACGATCCTGATCAGGCGTTCGCCTGGTTCGGCTAATCCTTCCTGGTGCGTGGCAATGACGAAAGTTTGTTTCCTCTCCTGGTTTAATTTCCTGATAAGCTGCATTATCGAGCGGCTATTTTCCGCATCTAAATTTCCCGTTGGCTCATCAGCAAAGACTATCTCCGGGTCATTGATCAAGGCCCGAGCAATAGCCACCCGCTGTTCCTCTCCTCCGGAAAGCTGATTCGGTCGATGATCCCCTCTTTCTCCCAATCCTACCTCTCTGAGCATCTCCAGGGCCTTTTCTTTAATAACAGCCATCCTCTGACCGGCCCGAGTCCGACTGCCGACAGCTATGAGGCCCGGCATAAACACATTCTCCCAGGCAGAAAATTCCGGGAGCAGATAATAGAATTGGAAGACGAAGCCAACCTTTTCGTTACGTAACCTAGCTCTTTCCCGTTCCTTCAATTGATAAAGATTCACCCCGTTTAGATGGACCTCACCCGCCGCGGGTTTATCCAGAGCTCCCAATAAATGCAGGAGAGTACTTTTCCCGGCTCCGGAAGTGCCCATGACAAAAACTATCTCTCCTTTGTCCACCTCTAAGTTAATGCCCCGGAGGACAGCTAATTCTCGCTCTCCCTCAAAATAACTTTTATAGAGATTTTTGGCTTTAAGAATTTTCTGATCCCTGGCTCCTATATCATTCATAGCGCAAGGCCTCTACCGGATCTAGCCTTGAAGCCCGCCAGGAAGGATAGAGGCTGGCCAAGAAAGTAAGAACAATAGCCGAGGAAATAATATAAATGAGGTCCCGTGTCCTGAGCTCTACAGGGATATAAGTAAGATAGTAAATATTTGCCGGCAATCTAATAAGCTCGTGGGTTTCGATGAGATAAGAGAGCCCTAATCCCAATCCAGCGCCGATAACCGTTCCCGTCAATCCAATGAATAAGCCGCGGAGGATAAAAATGGTCATAATGCTCCCCCGGGTAGCCCCAATAGCTTTAAGGGTGCCAATATCCTTTCTCTTCTCGCTGACCATCATATCCAAGATGCTGACAATGTTGAAGGCAGCCACGACTACAATAAGAACAATAATGATAAACTGAATCGTCTTTTCCAATTCCAGGGCCGCCAATAGATGGGGCTTGAATTGCATCCAGGTCTTTGCGGACAGGTTCAATTCCGTCCTGATAGAATCAGCTACCTGAGAAGCCAGATAAGGATCGGTGAGCTTCACCCGGATGCCGGTGACTACATCTTCCCAGCCAAGAAGCTTCTGGATGCAACTGAGCGCTAGATAAATTAAATTAGCATCGTATTCATAGAAACCGGAACGGAAAAAACCCCCTATTTTATATTCAACCATTTTTGGCTGGTGATAAGAGGGAGCGATAACCGTTATCATATCGCCCAATCTGGCCCCTAAATTCCGGGCCAGCTCTATCCCCATAAGAACATTTCCTTCCCCTAAATGCAAAGCCCCCGCTTCTAAAAAATCTTCCAGGTCGGTTACTTTTTTCTCCCGGGACAAATCTATTCCCTTAAGAACCGCCGACGCCGTTCTTCCTCCCAGTTCAAGCATAACGAGATTAGTAACTATGGGACTGACAGCCAAGACATGTTCCACCTCCTCCAATTCCCGCATAACCTGCCTATAATCCGCAAGAACTTGCCCCGGCTTCTCCCTAACCAAAAGGTGAGATTCTACCCCGATAATCCTCTCCAGAAGAAAGGCGCTAAATCCACCCATCACCCCCAAAACAATAATCAGAGTCATTACCCCCAAAGCCACGCCGGCCATGGAGATAAAAGTGACAATAGAGACAAACTTCCTCTCCGGCTTAGATTTTAAGTAACGTCGGGTAACGAACCATTCAAAGCGCATGTGCTCCCTGCGGTCGCAGTCCATAAACCATAGTCCATAGACCACAGTTACAAGACTTCAATTTTTATTTTTTATTTTTTCTATCGACTGTCGACTTATTTACTGTTTTTCCGGCTTCAATTGCGGGAAAAGAATTACCTCTCTGATAGAAGGAGAATCCGTTAAGAGCATTACTAAACGGTCGATCCCCAAACCCAACCCTCCCGCTGGAGGCATGCCATATTCCAGAGCGCGGACGAAATCCTCATCAGGAAGCTGACCCTCCCCATCTCCCTCCTCTTTCTGCAGTTCAAATCGCTCCCGCTGTTCCAGAGGATCATTCAGCTCAGAATAGGCATTAGCTAACTCGCAACCGCCGACAAAAAGCTCAAAACGCTCCGCCACCTTGGCATCTTTTCTTTTAGCTAAAGGACAAAGAAAGGCTGGATAGTCAATGATAAAAGTAGGAGAAGGAGAATTTGTGCTCAGCGCCTTTTCCCATAACCGCACCAGGCCGGTTTTAGTTACCCGATCGCTCTTTACCTTTATCCCCGCTGAACTTAGCTTTTTCGTCAAAGCATCTAGATTATCTTCCTCAATATCTACCCCATACATCTCCTGCATCGCCTGGCGAAAGGTTAGTCTTCTCCAGGGAGGGGTCAAGTCCACTTCTTGCCCCTGATAAATAATCTTTTTTTGCCCCAAAAGCTCTTCGGCCAGATAAACAATGAGCCCCTCGATCAGATTCATCATATCTTCATAATCAGCGTAAGCCTGGTAAACCTCCAACATAGTAAACTCAGGATTATGACGGGTAGAGATTCCCTCATTACGAAAACTGCGGTTGAGCTCATAAATTTTCTCAAATCCACCTACCAGGAGTCTCTTCAGATACAATTCCGGGGCAATTCTTAGATAGAGATCAGTATCTAAGGTATCCTGATGAGTCTTAAACGGCTTTCCTGCCGCCCCTCCCGGGATGGGCTGTAAGATAGGCGTCTCTACTTCCAGGAACCCTTTTTTATCCAGCCATTCCCTGGTCAGTTTAATAAGCCGGCTGCGCAGATTAAATATTTCTTTCACTTTCTCGTTGCTGAGCAAATCCAGGTAGCGCTGACGATACCTTGTCTCTACATCTTTCAAACCCTGCCACTTCTCCGGGAGAGGCCGGAGAGACTTAGCAAGAATGGTGAATCCTTCCACCCTTACCGTTACTTCGCCTGTTTTCGTCCGAAAGACTTCTCCTTCTGCTCCAATGAAATCGCCGATATCCAACTTACCAAATAAATTATATTTTTCCTCCCCTAAAAGGTCGAAGCTAACATAAATCTGAATTCCACCTTTCTCATCTTTAAGGTCAGCAAAAACAGTCTTCCCATGGCCACGAAGCTGCCTGAGCCTCCCGGCCACCGCTACCCTCTCCCCCACTTCTATCTTGTCACCGAGAGAGTGGCTACGGAGAAATTTGCCCCCGTAAGGCTTTATCCCTACCTTCTTTATCTCCTCCAACTTATTCCGCCGCTCTTGCAGCAGTTCGCTTATTATCTCTGCCAACTCAGAACCTCGTCAATGCATATAATTTGAAATAGTTTAGATAGCAAAAGGATATCATCGAGAGCGTAAAAAGAGCCTCCACTTGATTGCAAGAAAGCAAATCAAAACGGGGAGAACAAGTAGTGTAGCCTTTTATGAGGCGCAAGAGAGTACCCTGCGGGCACAAGCGGGGACAAGCCCCGACACACTACCCATAACTATAATTTCGCCTCGCCAAATCACTTAAGCCATTTTAATATTTTACTACAAGACTGTCAAGCTTTTATCTGAACAACTCCTCAACATAATGCACTTTCATCTAAAGCAATAGTAGCATTCCTCAGGAGGTAAGTCAAAGGGAATAATGCTTGCTGGGTTGCTCTGTTCTCTGTTATAATAGAGAAAGTAATAAAAAGAAGAGGGAAGAATGATGATGTAGTCTGCAACACCCAGAGACCCAGACGAAATCAATAAAAAGGAGGAAAAATGGAAACGACCAAGTTCACTCTATCTGAAGAGGAGATGCCCACTTCCTGGTACAACGTACAAGCGGATCTGCCACAGCCGTTGCCACCGCTACTTCACCCGGGCACCCACGAGCCCACAATTCTGCCACCCCCGTTATTTGCTTCAGAGCTGATTAAACAGGAGTCCAGCGCCGAACGCTTTATCGAAATACCCGAGGAATTACAACAAATCCTTCGTCTATGGCGTCCCACTCCACTCTACCGGGCTCATCGCCTGGAGAAGGCCCTGGACACGCCGGCGAGGATATTCTATAAATACGAGGGTGTCAGTCCGGCCGGCAGTCACAAACTCAATACCGCCATCGTTCAAGCCTATTATGCCCGGCAGGATG
>CAZGXS010000055.1:0-4325 GCA_964529935.1 uncultured bacterium
TTTAAATTCCTTTATCTCCTTATCTCTCCGCAGTAACCCTCCACCCTTCGCCTTGCTCCCCCCGCTGACCGCTCCTCCCCCCCTGATAAGTTCCCCTTTTAGAGTAACTAAATCTACCCCTAAAGAAGAATCTCTTAACGGCCCTGGAGGCTCTTCCCTTAGGGAGCAAACAATCTCCCTGGCCCTCTCTAAATCTTCAACGACAACCGTCCTTCCCAAGAGATAAGAAAAGACCCCCCGGCAAAGGGAATCGAACCTCACTAAATTAAAGGCCAATCCCACCACCCCTTCCTGGGGCAGGACTTTCTCTAAAGACAAATTCTCCGGCCCTTTCAGGGCATCTAAGGGGAGGAAAGTGGCTCTCCCCTTCCTTTCCTCACGGAGGTAGATTATAGACTCCTCGGCTATCTCGGCCGTCCTAATAACGATACTTTGAATGCTCTCGCCCAGAGCCCCTTCCAGAGCTAATTCCAACTCGGCAGGAAAATCGATAAGGTCAGCTACCGTTCCGCAGATTCCTGGAAACCTCTCCCGGTTCTGAAGGATGGCCTTCACTCCAGCCTCGTAGCCCTCGTATCTTCGCTTGAGGTCCTGAAGAAAATCCAGCCGGGAAGAAGAGCTGGCCAGCTCCTCCCGCTGAGCGCTAAGCTTTTCTTGGAGAGTTGAAATTTGAAAGTTGAAAGTTGAAAGTTGCTGGCAAAGTTTTTCTTCCTCTTTCCCCAGCTCTTTTAGAAGGGCCTTCTTCTTCTCTAAGCTTTCGGCAAGTTCTTTCGCCCTCTCTTCTATTCTTTCCTTCTCTGTCCCCTCGCGTTCTTTTTCTACCTGCAATCTTCTCTTCCGGGCAGATAGGCTTTCTAGAGTTACCCTGAGCCCCGCCAGGTCATTTCTAACATAAGCCTCCCGGCTAACTATCTCCACCACGGTGGCCTTCTTTTCCTCTATCTCCCCCTCTTCCTTTTTAATCCTCCGGGAGACCTCGCTCAAGGATTTCTCCCCCTCCTTAGCTCCTTCCTCCCTCTCTACCCTCTCCAGTGATAACTCACCCAACCTGACTTTGCCCTCCTCGACTTCCTTCTGCAACCGGGAGAGCCTCCCTTCCAGATCCCCCAGCTCTCCCTGGGCTCTCTTTTTATCCCGGGATAACCCTTCCCGCCTTTCCCGGAGAAGGAGAATCACGCTTTCATTTTGATTGATCCTTGCTGTTAGCTCTTTGCTCTTCTCCTGTCTTTCGGTCAGGACCCTTTCCAGATCGAGAAGCTTTACTCTCAACTCCTCCAAGCGCCCCTCACCCTTGCCGATGCGGGCCGATAGCCCCCCCCTCTCGTCTTTAATCCCCCTCACTTCCCGGGAGAAAAGCTCTTCATCCTTCTTCATCCGACTCCATTCGCAAAGAGCCGATTTTATCTCTAACTCCTTCAAGCTTTCCCAGGTTTCCTGGTAACGTTCGGCCTTCCTCACTTGCCTCTTCAGGGAGCCAATCTGCCGTTTCACCTCGCCGATGATATCGCTGGCCCGAATCAAGTTTTGCTCAGTGGCTTCCAATTTCCGGAGAGCTGTTTTCTTCCTCTCCTTATATTTGGTAATTCCAGCCACCTCCTCAAAAAGATAACGGCGGTCATCCGGCCTGGAGCTTAAGATGAGGTCAACCTTCCCCTGCCCGATGAGAGAATAGGCTTCCATTCCTATTCCTGTATCCATAAAGAGTTCATTTATATCCCGGAGACGGCAGAGAGTGCGGTTGATGAAGTATTCGCTCTCCCCGGAGCGAAATACCCGGCGGGTGATGGTTACCTCACTGTATTCTAAAGGAAGAAAGTTCTCCGGATTGCTCAGGGTTAGGGAAACCTCAGCGATTCCCAGCGGTTTTCTTCCTGCGCTTCCACCGAAGATAACATCCTCCATGCGGGAACCCCGGAGGGCTAAAGCACTCTGTTCCCCTAACACCCAGCGGATAGCATCGGCGATATTAGTCTTCCCGCATCCGTTGGGGCCCACGATGGCCGTAATCCCCGGCTCGAAGACAAATTCTGTTTTCTCCGGAAAGGATTTAAAGCCAAAGGCTTCCAGTTTCTTAAAATACAAACCTCCTCACCTCCCTGCCCTCAATAATATACCAACCTCTCAAAAATAAGTCAAGAACAAACACCATAACTTGACCAGACTCTTCCTGCTTCCCCAACATAATGTGGTTATCTTCCCGGCAGGAGAAATCAAAAGGAATAATTAGAAGGTGGGAAGGATAGGGTAAGCAGGATGCTATACTTCAGGATAGGGCTTCTTTAAATTTTCTGGTGAGGAGAGGGATAACCTGGAAGAGGTCGCCAACGATTCCATAGGTAGCGATATTGAAGATGAGAGCGTGGGGATCTTTATTGATGGCGATGATAGTCCCTGAGGACCTCATCCCTACCTGATGTTGAATAGTTCCCGATATCCCACAGGCAAAGTAGAGTTTTGGCTGCACTATCTTGCCGGTCTGCCCGACTTGATGGCAAGAGGGTATCCATCCGGCATCTACGGTAGCCCGAGAAGCTCCCACTGCTCCTCCCAAAACTTCCGCGAAACCTTCCAAAAGTTTAAAGTTCTCCGCTTTTCCCAATCCTCTTCCACCCGAGACGATAATCTCTGCTTCCTGAAGGTCAACCACTTTCGCCTCCTCCCGGATAATACGGATAATTTTGGTCATGATGTCCCTGTTGTTGATCCGAGCCGGGAGTTTGATAATCTCTCCTTTTCGGGAACTATCCGGAGAGAGTTTTTTCATCACCTTCGGCCGGACAGTAGCCATCTGAGGACGATGATGAGGGCAGAGGATAGTAGCCATAATGTTTCCCCCAAGGGCCGGGCAGGTCTGACGCAATAATCCTTTTTCTTTGTCTATCTCCAGTTCAGTGCAATCGGCAGTCAATCCTGTCCCCAGGCGGGCAGCCACTCGAGGAGCCAGGGACCTTCCCAGGGTAGTCGCACCGAAGAGAACTATCTCTGGCTTTTCTTCTTTTATCAAATCAGTGAGCACTCTGGTGTAGATGCCACACTGATAATAATGTAATTTCTCATCGCTAATTAAATAGACCTTATCCGCTCCATAGGCAATCAGCTCCTGAGCCGCTTTTTCCATATCCCGGCCAAAGAGCACAGCATCCAATTCTTCGCCTAAGATATCGGCCAATCTCCTTCCCTCGCCTAACAGTTCCAGGCCCACCGATTGAAGCTCTCCCTCCCTCTGCTCAGCAAAGACCCAGACGCCGGTATAATCTTCTAATCCCCCGACTACTTTTTCTTCTTTCCTCAGGAGGGTAGCTTCAGAGGGACAGAGCTCCACAGAGGTTACAGTTTTCCAGGATCCTGGCTTTCTCATCCTTGACCTCAATCGTTACGAAGGGGCAGGTAGGAACACATTTCTCACAGCCCGTGCATTTATCAAGAATTATCTTAATAGAAATTAAACGATCTTTGCTTCCCTTAATTTGTTGACCAGGGCCTCGACCTGTTCGGGAACGCTTCCTTCCAACATCTCTCCCTTGCCCCGGGGCTCAGGGGTGAATATCTTGATGACCTGGGTGGGAGAACCATCGAGCCCAATTCTCCCCTCATCGAGGTCAAGATCGGCAGCCTTCCAGAGAGAGATTTCTGCTTTCTTCGCCTTCAAAACTCTCCTCATAGAGGCATAGCGAGGTTCGTTTATCTCCCTGGTTACCGTTAAAACGGCCGGTAATTTTGTCTCCACTATCTCGAAGGCATCCTCCAGGGCACGTTCGGCCTTGACCTTTCCATCAGAAACCTCTATCTTTCTCACATAAGTTATCTGGGGCAAATTCAACTGCTCAGCTACCCCGGGCCCCACCTGAGCGGTATCCCCATCGATCGCCTGTTTGCCAAAAAGAATGAGGTCAAATTTTTCTATCTTTTTAATAGCTGCTGCCAAGGTATAAGAGGTAGCCAAAGTATCCGACCCGGCAAAAGCGCGGTCGCTTATAAGGATAGCCTCATCTGCCCCCATGGCCAAGGACTTTCGCAACGCTTCCTCTGCCTGGGGGGGACCCATGGTGATAACGGTTACTTTCCCTTCATGTGTTTCCCGCAAGCGCAGAGCCTCTTCGAGAGCATTCTCATCAAAGGGATTGATGACGGAAGGGATTTCTTCCCTGATAAGGGTATTGGTCTCCGGGTTTATCCGCACCTGTCCCAGGGCTTCTGTGTCGGGAACTTGCTTTATACAGACAATGATGTTCAAGATATGCCTCACTTCGTTCGGCAAAGGGTTCTAGGGTTCGAGGGTTCGAGGGTTTATTTTTTAACGATTTTCACTTGACCCCTTGAATCCT
>CAZGXS010000056.1:0-4295 GCA_964529935.1 uncultured bacterium
AGGAGTTTCATTTTTTAATTCCTTTTAAAATTTTCCGGTAGTGTTGCCCTAAAGGGTTCAGGCTAATCTGGCGCTGGTTCTCACTCAAAGAAATCAATTTGATGCTCAGGTATTCTTCCGGCAGGAGACTCTCAGCCTTCTCGGCCCACTCGATGACGGTTACTCCTTTTCCATAAAAATATTCTTCGTATCCTAATTCTTCCACCTCTCCTCTATCTTTTAGCCGAAAGAGGTCAATATGATATAGAGGAAGCCTCCCCTGATATTCATTAATCAGCGTAAAGGAAGGGCTGGTAACATACTCCCGGGGATTTACTCCCAGCCCTAAGGCCAATCCTTGTGTCAGACAGGTCTTCCCCACCCCTAATTCTCCGATGAGGGCAATAACCTCTCCTCCGCTCAGTTTTTTGCCTATTTTTTTCCCCAGGGCTTTTGTTTCTGTGGGACTCTTGGTTTTCAGGGTAAACATTGCTTACATATTTTACCACAGACAAAAATCCATCGCAAACACAAAAAAGTTGACGAGAGAATCGTCAGCGTGATATAATTTAAGCGAGGCCACAACTTACGTACGCTTTGTTTTATAAGTGTTACTCACTTGCTTAAACAGTGTTACTCACTTGCTTAAACAAGGGGAAATTCTCCTTGTCCTCGAAGAGGGTTTGATAATTTCCCCTTAAGCTTCGGAGTTAATTCGCACTTATCACTTAGTTGCACTAAGTGATGTGCTCATTAAGGAGAAAAACATTGAAATTGAGAATCGGGTTGCCCAAGGGGAGCTTAGAGATAGCTACTTTCCAGATGTTTAAAAAGGCGGGATTTAACATTTCTCGTAGTCAGAGGTCCTACTTCCCGGCAATTGACGATGAGGAATTAGAGGCTATCTTAATCAGGGCTCAGGAAATGTCCCGTTATGTCGAGGAGGGAGTGCTCGATGTGGGGCTGACGGGAAAAGATTGGATTATGGAAAACAAATCTCGGGTGGTGGAGGTAGCCGACCTCATCTATGCCAAACAGGGCTTGCGACCGGTAAGATGGGTAGTGGCTGTCCCCAAAGACTCTCCCATTAAAAGCGTTAAGGGTCTTAAGGGGAAAAGGATTGCCACGGAACTGGTAAATGTGACCAAGTCCTACCTCAGAAAAAATAAGGTTAAGGCCGAGGTGGAGTTTTCCTGGGGAGCCACAGAAGTCAAACCCCCGCAGTTGGTTGATGCTATCGTAGAATTGACCGAGACCGGGGAATCGCTGCGGGCCAATAATCTGCGCATTATCGACACCATCCTAACATCAACCACCAAATTTATTGCTAACCGCCAGGCCTACCAGGATAAATGGAAGAGAAAAAAGATAGACAACATAGCCCTTCTCCTTGAAGGTGCCCTGAGGGCTGAGGAAAAGGTAGGATTAAAGATGAATATCCCCCAGAAAAGCTTAAAAAAAGTTATCTCCATCCTGCCGGCAATGCACACGCCGACCATTTCCAACCTGATCGGGGAGAATTGGTGTGCCCTGGAGACAATAATTGATGAGAAGACAGTGCGGGATATCATCCCGGCTTTAAAAAAGGCCGGAGCGCAGGGTATCATTGAATATGCTTTGAATAAGGTAATCTACTGAATAACTACTCAGGTTCAAAGTTCTGCGGTTCACGGTTCAAGGTTAGAAAGCGATAAAGCTTGTCCTCGCGCAAGCGGGGAATAAACCGAGTAACCGTGAACTTCTGAACCCTAAACCGTGAACCTGACAACCAGAATAGCAACTCTATTGATATGCCAGAGATAAAAGTCCTTTCCCCGGCCAAGATAAACCTTTTTCTTGAGGTCCTTTTCAAAAGGGAAGATGGCTACCATGAAATAGAAACGGTCCTTCAGGCTATAGATATACATGACGAAGTCATCTTGAGAAATAGGAAAGAAGGGATAAAGATTATCTGCCAGAAGGAAGGAGTTCCCCAGGGGAAAGGAAATTTGGCTTATCGGGCTGCCGAGATTATCCTCAAGGAAACTTGCCTGAATAGAGGAGTGGAGATCGAAATTAAAAAGGAGATTCCCCTGGCCGCGGGATTGGGAGGAGGAAGCAGTAACGCCGCCGCTGTTCTTGTAGGATTAAAGGAACTCTGGAATCTAAGATTAAGCAAGGAAAGATTGCAGAGTTTGGCTAAAGGATTAGGCATGGATGTTCCCTTCTTCATTAAGGGAGGGAGAGCTCTGGGCAAAGGGAGGGGAGAGGAATTAACCTCCTTAAGAGAGTGGAAACCATTCTGGCTGACGCTCGTTGTTCTCGATGGCAAAGTTTCCACGGCCTGGGCCTATCAAAGTTTAAATTTGGGCTTGACAGGAAAAAAAAAGCAGATTAAAATTATAAACGACCCTAAAACTTGGTCAGGAAGAGTCGGTAGCTCAATTCTCTATAACAGGCTGGAGGAGGTGACAGAGAAGGAATATCCTCAAGTGAAGAGGATAAGAGAGAGGCTTGGAGACCTGGGAGGGGCAGCTCTTATGTCCGGTAGCGGTCCGGCCGTCTTCGGGATTTTCCCGGAAGGGCAGCAAGCAGAGAGGGCAGGAACAATCATCAAAGAGGAGTGCATCGGTTCGCCTGAGGCAAGAAAACCCGGGTCAGGTAAGAAGGAGGTTTACGTAGCAAAAACTTTTTCGGGTGGAGTAAGTATGGTTCAGAAAATGTAGTGTAGCCCTTTATGGGCGTAGAGAGCACCCTGCGGGCACAAGCGGGGACAAGCCCCGACACTACTTCTTATGGGAGGTAGCTCAAGTGGAGATCACAGAGGTTAGAGTTCGGCTGAGAGATAATACAGACAAGAAGCTAAAGGCTTATGCTACTATCACCTTCAATCACGAGTTCGTAGTCAGGGACGTGAAAGTGATTGACGGCAAAAAAGGGTTTTTCGTAGCTATGCCCAGCCGAAAGCTGCGAGAAAGTTGTCCGGAATGCCGGTTTGGTAACGAGACCAGGAGCAAGTTCTGCAGCCAATGTGGGCACCGCCTGGAACATGCCCCCAGGCCGCTTGAGGGAAGCGGGGAAACAAAGAGTGAACACCGGGATTTAGCTCACCCGATCACCTCCCAAGCCAGGGAATATATCCAAAACAAGGTCTTAGAGGCCTATGAGGCAGAAAAAGCCAAAGCCCGTCATTAAGGATTATAGTGAATAGTAACTGCGATAAATAGAGGCCAGGGGTTCAAGTATAATGAATATTATACCGGGAGATAATTATGTTTGAAGAGTTGAAGCAGGAGTTGAGAGTTATCAGGAAAAAACTCTTGGAAATGAGAGACTATCTTTGACCTTGATAAAAAGGAAGCAGAAATAAGAGAGCTCCAAAAAAGGATGGCATGCCCTGATTTCTGGAATGCTCATAAAAAAGCTCAGGGGATTATCAGCCAAGTTAACGATTTGAAATCAAAGGTGACCCCCTGGAAAGATCTGAAAAAGGAGGAGGAGGAGCTTTCCCAGTTACTTCAACTGGCCGATGAGGAAAAAGACGAGAGTCTCTTAGCCGATATCAGAGAGGACAAAGAGAATTTAAGTAAAGGCTTGGAAGAGTTAGAATTTAAGATCCTCCTAAGGGATAAATACGACCGCTGTCCTGCTATTCTCACTTTGCACGCGGGAGCGGGCGGAACCGAATCCTGTGACTGGGCCAATATGCTCCTGCGTCTTTATCTAAGGTGGGGAGAAAAGAAAGGATACGAAAGCCGG
This sequence comes from uncultured bacterium, assembly GCA_964529935.1. Taxonomy (GTDB): domain Bacteria; phylum NPL-UPA2; class NPL-UPA2; order NPL-UPA2; family JAADIA01; genus CAZGXS01. Next base: position 3,718 of record CAZGXS010000056.1, read on the forward strand.
ATCCTGGACATACTTCCGGGAGAAGAAGCCGGGGTTAAGAGGGTAACTGTTCTCGTAAAAGGCGAGCATGCCTACGGGCTACTTAAAGCCGAGAGGGGAGTGCATCGTCTGGTGCGCATCTCCCCCTTCGACACTGGCCGCCGCCGCCACACCTCTTTTGCCTCGGTGGATATCATTCCTGAGGTTGAGGAAGAATTAAAGGTAGAGATAAAAGATTCGGATTTGAGGATAGATACCTATCGGGCCAGTGGCGCTGGTGGACAGCATGTGAATACTACCGATTCAGCAGTGCGCATTACTCATCTTCCCACCGGAATTATAGCTCAGTGTCAGAACGAAAGGTCCCAATACCAAAATAAGGTTGTAGCCCTGAAGATCCTTCGCGCTCGTCTCTTTGAGCATACCCGCCGCAAACAGGAAGAAGAGCTGAGCCAAAAGAGAGGGAAAATAAAAGATATCGCCTGGGGAAGCCAGATCCGTTCCTATGTCTTGCATCCTTATTCTCTGGTCAAAGACCATCGCACTAATTTAGAAATAGGCAATGTTCAGGCGGTTATGGATGGAGAGATTGACCCTTT
>CAZGXS010000057.1:0-4129 GCA_964529935.1 uncultured bacterium
CCCAACTCATAAGCAACAATAGCTACCGCAGCAATGGCTGCTGTCTCCGCTCTTAAGATACGAGGGCCCAGGGATACGGGAAGAAGCCCGGCTTTTTTAGCCTCAGCCACTTCCCAGGCAGGAAAACCCCCTTCCGGCCCGATAAGGAGAAGAATACTCTCAGGCAGAGACAATCTCTTTGTTAAGGCTTTCTTAAGGCTCTCTTCTCCGCCTTCTTCCTCCCAGAGGATAATCCCCAGGTCAAAATCCCCGGCCTTCTTGAGAATGGAAGTAAAATCTCTAACCTCCTCAATTCGGGGCACTTGCGCCCGGCCCGATTGTTTGGCTGCCGCTTCGGCCAGGCGCTGCCAACGTTCCCGTCGAGCTCGGCCCTTAACTTCATCCAGTTTGACTAAGCCCCTTTCTGTCCTCATAGGCATGAGCCTGAAGACCCCCAATTCCGTGCATTTCTGGATAACTAAACCCATCTTGCTGGCCCGGATGAGGCTCGGGGCTAAAGTTATCTTTAAAAGGGGTTCTTTTTTTAGCTTTTTGCTCTTTTCTATCTCAATTTCCGCTTGACCGGGAGAAAGAGAGGCTATGGTTCCCTCATACTCCTTTCCCCTCCCATCGAAACAGATTACCCTTTCGCCCTTCCTCAAGCGGAGAACATTCCTCAGGTGGTGAACTTCCCTCCCTTTGATAATTATTTTCTTTCCTTCCACGCTCTCCGGCGAGGTTAAAAACCTGGCCATAAACTTCCTTCCTCGTGCGCTCGCTCTTCTGCTTTTTTGCCTATCTCCCTAAAGCGCTTCTATTTTACCCTCAACACCACCAGGGTTATATCATCCCGCTGAGGGAGGTCGCCGGTAAACTTAGTTATCTCCCGGTCAACTCTCTCCACAAGAGCGGAAGCTTTCTTTTCCCCGTCTGCTAACGAACTTTGGCGGACTATCTCCAGGAGCCGCTGAAAGCCAAACTCCTCGTTGTTTCCGTTCACCGCCTCGGTTATCCCATCGGTATAAAGGACGAGCGTATCCCCACAGCTAAGCTTAACCTCTCCCCACTCTAAAGTCTCATCAAACAAAGAACCCTCATCCAGCCCCAGGGCTATCCCTCCTCTATCCAGGAGTTCGTACTTCTTCTCCTTCCCGTGGAAGAGGATAGAAGGGTCGTGGCCTGCTCGGGCATAATTCAAGGTCCCCTTTTTCACATTCAGAACAAGATAGAAAAGGCTAACAAACATATCATCTTTTATATCTCTATGAATGGATTTATTAACCCGGGAAAGGACTTGAGCGGCAGAGCTTTTCCCCACCGCCTCGGCCCGCAGCATGCTCCTCACCATAGCCATGACCAAGGCCCCCGGGACCCCCTTCCCGGAGACATCGGCAATGACCAAGCCCCACTCATCCCTGCTTACCTCAATGTAATCATAATAATCTCCCCCCACCTCCAGCGCCGGCCGAGCCAGAGAAGCCAGCTCGAACCTTCCAAGCCGAGGAGCCTCCCGGGGGAAAAGAAGCCCCTGGATATCCCGGGCAATCTGCAATTCCTGCTCCAGGCGCTCCTTCTCCGAGAGAGCTTGGTATAATTTAGCATTATTAATAGATATGGCGGCTTGATTCCCCAGGGCATGGAGCAGCGAAGCATCAACCTCGCTGAAGCGCTCGTCGTTCTCCTTATTGACCAGAGCGATAACCCCTAAAACCTCCGTCTTGACCTTCAAAGGAGCAACCACCATAGTTTTAATCTGGAGGAAATCGGCGCTGGTTTCCGGCGTGCGGGGATCCTGCAAAGCATCCTTAATGATAATAGAGCGACCGCTGGCAGCAACCTGGCCGACCACTCCTTCTCCGACCTTGATATGGGCGGTCTTAAACTGCTCCCTGATATACCTTGTCCTGGTGGTAGCCTTATCTATGGTCTTGTGCAAGGGGGGGAAAAGCCCCTCGACCACATCCACCGTCAACTCCTTTTTATCGTTGCTGAGGAGGAAAATAGCCCCTGCCTTAGCCTGAGAGCTGGCCATAACACAGCTCATAATCATTTTCAAGACCTCGTCCAAATTAAAAGCCTCGTGCAAAGCCGCCCCAATTCTCTCTAAAAAAGAGAGAGTTACTTCCTTTTCTTTGACGAGATTGGCCTTCAGGCTTTCTAACCTGCGAAAATCGAAGAGGACATTTCTATAAACAAGGAGGAGAAGCCCTAAATAGACGAGGAGTTGAACTGTAGCCTGGAAGCTTCCTCTCTCCCAGACAGCCATAATTAGCCAGAGGAAGAAGATGACCGTCAGCGCTCCCTTATCAGGACGGAGCCCTTGGTGGAGAACGAGGGCAATTAAGGTTGTAGCCAGGGCTGCCTGCCACAGTCTTATTCCTATTAAATAATCAAAAGCGCCTATCAGCTTCGGCCCAAAAGCGATGAGGAAAGATAAGGAAAGGAGAAAGATAAGGAGAACCCGACCTTTTGTTCTCCCCCCTAACCCCCATTCTCCCCAGCCCAAGAAGCTAAAGCCAAGCAGGATTAAGCCCCAGGACTTCAAGCCCTCACTGAAAACGGACAGTCCCGGATAAGTAGCCGAAGCTATCTGGAAGGCTCCGCCCAAAGCCAAAGAGCCGAAAGCGGCCAAGAGGTAGGGGGCTTTCCCCTCCCGAGAAATCCTCCCCTCAAAAATAGCGGTGAATATCCCCAAAAGGGTCACGATAAAGCCGGCAAAAATAATTTCAGACATCATAATAAGTTAGCGCCCTTCGGGCAGACTTTGCAGGGGTCGGGTTCATCCGACCCGCAACAACGGGCGTCATAAATGTCGCCCCTACAGCTACTTAAAAAGGAAATTCTATACAATCAAGTTAGCTCTTACTATCTTCCGAGATGTTTGCCCAATATTACCCAATATATTGACAAATATTTCCTTACAAGCACAATATGTTATGTCTCAGCCCTTTATTTTTGTTTTTCCTCTGCCTGCCATCTCCTTTCCTTGCTTGCCTGCAGGATTTCAAGAAGGCGCTCCAGATCCTCCCCGGAATAATAAGCTATCTGAACCCAACCGCCTTGCCCTCTAGGCTTTATCGCCACCTGGGTCCCAAAAAGTTGGCAGAGCTCACTTTCTATAGCCTGGAGTTGAGGCTCTTTCCTCTTTTTATAAATGTGCCCCTTTCTTTCCCCTTTAACGGACAGCTTCCCTTTCAAGCTCTCCACCAGTTTCTCCGTCTCCCGAACTGATAACCCCCGCTGTTTGATGTGGGAAACGAGCCTCTTCTGCTGCTTATCGCTGGGGAGAGCCAGCAAAGCCCGAGCATGCCCAGCCGAAATAGCTCCTTCTCTGACTTCCTCCTTGACTTCCAGGGATAACTTCAGTAGGCGCAGGGTGTTGGCTATAGTTGACCTTTCCTTCCCCAGACGACGGGCAAGTTCCTCCTGGGTAAGCTCAAATTCCTCCATCAAGCGCCGGAGAGCTTCTGCTTCCTCAACGGGGTTTAGGTCCTCTCGCTGGATATTCTCCAGCAGCGATATCTCCAGCATCTCTCCCTCAGAAACCTCCCTGATAATAGCGGGAATTCTCTCCAGCCCCGCCTCCCTGGCGGCCCGTAAGCGCCTCTCCCCGGCGATTAGTTCATACTCGCCCGAGCCAGCCACTTCCGCAGATTGCCCTCTCACCAATACCGGCTGCACCACTCCCTTCTCCTTGATTGAGGAGATAAGTCCTTCCATTTGAGCTTTAGCGAATTTCTCCCGGGGCTGATAACGGTTAGGACGAATCTCGCTCAACTTCAGTTCCCTGAGCCTCTCTTTTTTGTCTAAACTAACCCCGGGGATGAGAGATTCCAGGCCCTTCCCCAAAACTTTTTTGGTCGCTGTCACTGTCTATTACCTCCTTAGCTAATTGCCGGTAAGCCTCGGCCCCGCTGGAAAAAGTATCATAAAGCAGAATGGGCTTCCCGAAACTCGGGGCCTCGCTCAACCGAACATTGCGAGGGATAGCTGTCCTATAAACCTTATCTGTAAAAAATTTTCTCACTTCCTCAACTACTTGTCCGGAGAGGCTTATCCTTCCGTCGGCCATAGTTAAAAGTATGCCGGCCACTTTTAGAGAAGGGTTAAGGCTGCCCCTGACCAAATTAATGGCCTCTAACAACTGGCT
>CAZGXS010000058.1:0-4086 GCA_964529935.1 uncultured bacterium
CTGAAGCCCTTCATAAAATGGCATTGTATAACACTTTCCCTTGTTGATTACCGCTTCGTCAAAGACCATAATAATATCAGGGTAAACAACCTCGCCTTTTTCATATACTTCTTTATCAGATATGCGTAGATAGCTTTCGGTAGGAGCGAGCCTTTTTTCGGCGCCGAAGAAAGGAATCACAATGCTATATTTTCCATCTTTTACCGCCGCAGCGCCTAATACGTTTGCCGCGGTAACCATGCCCTGTCCGCCTAAACCGGACATTCTGATACTTAGTTTCATGCGGATGCCTCCTTTATACATTTTTCCGCCTCAGCAGAAATATATTCTGTTGTCTCCTCGTGCTCTTTGGCCCGTTTTAATGTTTCCGAAGGGGGAAATTTATAATTAGTAGGACAGGGGACATAAATCTGAAGATAGGTCGGTCCGATCTCTCTCGCTACTAAAATAGCCCTTTTAATCATCTTCCCCAGACGCCTGATATTGGTCAAACTCGTCATCGCCACATAATCGCAGCCAGCAACTTTAGCTATCTCGAAGAGAGGTAGTTTGGAAAATTTCTTTCCCGTGGGAGCCATATTCAATACCGTCCCTTGACAAGTCATTCCACTTTCCTGTCCCCCGGTATTGGCATAAGCTTCATTATCCATCATTATAGTAGCAATATTCTCTCTCCTAAACCAGAGATGCTGAGTGGGAGAAAGTCCAATATCAGCTACACCTCCATCCCCGGCCATAATCACCACATCTTTATTTTTATCCGGATATCTCAGCTTTAAGGCCCGCTTCAGTCCCGTAGCCAGGGAAGACTGATTTCCAAAAACCGAATGGATATTATGAATAGCTAACTGAGGCATGAGGATGCTGTTACATCCGGTAGTCCCGACGATAATGGTATCCTCAGGATTAGGAAGAGAAGTAACAACGGTTTTGATACCCAGAGCCAGACCACAACCGGCACAGAGGGGATGTTTTTCGATCAGCTCTTTAAAAGTGCCCCAATCCTTTACTCCTAGATTCCGACCGTAAGGACCGTGTTGGACCAGCTCCCGATATTCAAGAGGCATAATCTCTTCAAAGCCCGGGGATATGGTGGTAATATTCTTTTTCATCTTAGTATACCCTCCCATTTGTGATCACCTTCAAGATAAACTCCGGCGGCATAGTCATTCCCCCAAATACCCGCGGACCTCCCTTAACTTTATCAGGATCGCTAATCCGAGATTTAATTTCCCGGGCCAGCCAACCGGTAATATTATGCTCAGGAATGATGATGGTTTTAGGATTTTTGGATAGCTCTCTAATCTCCTCTCCTGGGAACGGTCTGATGACCTTAATCTTTACCAATCCTACATCCAATCCCTTTTCCCGAGCCTGCTCCATAGCCACTCGCGCCTGGGCCGCAGCCGTACCCGAAGCCATTAAAAGTATCTCTGCATCCGGATGAACAATTTCTAAAGAGCTTCCCATGTACCTAGCGATATGCTTTCGGGCTCGTTCCTGAGCCGCCCTTATTTCCTGCTGCCAGGAAGCATGGGTATTATAACTTATGTAATTGCTTTTCATCACAAAAGGGTCTCTCATCTGCCTGACGGGGGGTGTCTCCATATCCATTATGGGCACCGGAGAAGTTAAGGGATCATAAGGCGGCAACATCTCATCCTCCGGAGTTATTTCCACAATCTCCCGGGTATGAGTAACGAAGAAGCCGTCCACACATACCCCCATGGGTATGTGCACATCAGGCTGTTCGACGACCATATAGGCTTGCAGAGTCAGATCAAAAAATTCCTGGGGGTTCTCAGCATGAACGATGAGCATCCCGGTATCCATCAACCAGCCGATCTCAATATTATCAGGTTGAATGGTCAGGGGAGAGTTGACCCCCCGACACATGAAAGCACATACTACCGGAAGTCGAGAGCCTGCCCAGGTGGGAAACATCTCAAATGCCCGCAAAGTACCCGGCCCGGAGGTAGCGGTAAATGTTCGCACTCCCGCCATCTTCGCTCCGGCAATGGCACTCATTACATTAAACTCATCCTCTCCCCGATAGTAGTCCTTGATATACCCTTGAGCGTAAAGATCTCCCACTATATGGGTAGCTTCACTCTGAGGGGTAATAGGATAGGTGACCACCATATCCACATTAGCTCGTTTTACCGCTTCAGCCACGGCTTCATTACCGATAAGAAACTTTTTCTCACGCGGGGCTTTCTTGAACAGATAATCCGGGTCTACTACCTTTCTTTTTATCACTGAGTAACCTCCTTTTTGAACTTTTCAACAACTTTTTGCAGCTTTTGCACTTCGTGAGCATGAACATCTCTTAAAGTAATCATCGCATCTTCATGTCCATGCTGACCACAGAGGGCGATAGTATAACAATCAGTGCCACCCCGGACAATCTTCAAGGCCAAATTAGCATAATGACAGTGAACGCCTACAAAGACACAAACATCAATCTTGTTGTGCCAGATAGTAAGGTTGGGATGATTAGGATTGATTTCTTCTGCGGGATTAATCATCGGATATTTAGGCCGATAGTCAGGCATCGGGATAAGCTTTGCTCCCACCACCCCGGCGAGTTCCTTTACGGCTTTAGCTTTTTCTACCGCTTGCTCACTCCAAGCCCAGAGAACAAGTGGTCCCGGGAAAAAGAAGGGATTTTTTGCTGAAAGTAGTTTCTCGGCAATCTTTTCCATCGCCTCTTCTTCTGAGACCAAAGAACCTTCAATCAATGCCCCTCCTTTATCAGGAAGCATTACCCCCATAGAAGCTGCCGCCGGCGGCAAATAACTTTCCGGTCCGGCAAGAACTTGATAGTTAGCTGTTTGCATATTTGTCTCTCCTCTCTATCAATTAGTTGTGGCTTCGGTGAGGCAAGGCTGGAAGTTTTCCAGCTTCTCCCAGCCCCACTCAACCCCATTTCTCACTCAATAGGGACCATTTTAATTTCTTCTTTCACAACTACCCCATCACGAACATGCTTCACCGATACAATTTTCGTTGTTCCATCAGGGCTAACACCAACAGGCTTAGCTTCAATCCTTTCTTCCTGCCCAGCAACATTTACCCGCTGAAAAGCTACAGGAGCGTTCTCGTTAGCTGCTTCCCTGGCTGCCTGGTCAACTATATCTCCGATTACGCCTCCAATAATTGCTCCACCTATGGCTCCTAACACACCCCCTCTCCAGGGATTGTCATCATCAATAACTGCTCCACCTATGGCTCCCACTATACCGCCAATTCTTGCTCCCGCCCTGGTACGAGGTGTAGTTGCTACACAACCACTTAATAGCAATAGACAAACTGCTGAAACAAATGCTGTAAACAATAACTTCATCGTGTCTCACCTCCTCTCTCTGCTCCTATCATCCTCAGATAAATGTTCAGTCAGATCCGTTATTGCGAGGCTTATCCTAAACGCAAACGAGGAACTTGGCATGACAATCTAAAATGAAATTATTTCACTTCGTTCGCAACGATACGTCCTTCACTGAATATTAATCCTCTAACCTCATGAGCCACAAACTTCGTATTAGCCAAAGTCTCCCGGAAACATCTCTTTCAGACATTATTGCTCTACCAACTCCACCCGACGGTTTTTGGCACGACCCTCTTCGGTTTCATTAGAAGCCGCAGGATACAGAGGCCCAAAACCAGAAACCTTAAGCCGTTTTAAATCTATACCGTATTTAGAAACAAGAGTTTTTACCACAGCATCAGCACGAGCTTGAGAAAGTCTCATATTGGCAGTAAAATCGCCAATACTATGAGTGTGTCCAACAACATGCAATTTAAGCTCGGGATTCTGCTGAAGAAGCTTGACAATCTCTTCAAGAGCCGGCCTGGACTCCGGCTTTAGATCTGCTCTACCTATATCAAAATAGATGCTGGAATATGGGGGTCAGGTCTTGCTTCTTGCATTTTAATAATCCCCTTTAACCAATTTACTTATTACAGAGTAATGAATTCCCAAATAATCTGCAACCTCTTTCTGTTTATAACCATATTTTCCTACTGCTTCTATTACTTTAATCTTTCGCTTTTTCCTGTCAGCTTTTATCTCTTCATTAAATAACA
>CAZGXS010000059.1:0-4032 GCA_964529935.1 uncultured bacterium
GCTCTGATGGAAATTGTGGCGACAAGGGCGATAAAAAAGAAAAGCCACGTGACTATCGGCTCCTTACACTTTTGAAGCCGAAAGCAATCGTGGCAGACAAATCCTTTATTTTTTTTTGAAGAATTCCCCATATTTTTAGCTCCCCCCCACTAAAAATCTTCTCCGGCCTTTCTGGCAATATCTCTGGCTTCCTCGAGTTCCCTTGGGGTCTCGTGTCAACCTTCTATTTTCTCCATAGGCTGCCCGCAACAAACGAGCTCGCCACCGCCACCTGAGCTATATTACCATTCCCTTCTTAGTCTATATTTCTATTATACCTACTATATTATATTTCTCAACTTAATTATATCATCAATCATAAAATCAGGTTTTGCTTTGATGATATCCTCTTTTTTGCCTATCCCATAAATAACAGCACAGGATACGCTCCTTTGGAGCCAAGGGTTCAAGGGCTCGAGTGAAATTATTAATCTGTGCAATTAAATAGTATCGAAATTTCCTTTCTTAGACGCAGATTTTTAGGCTTAAAAAAATTCTCATAATTGTTATCTGTGTTAATCTTGCGAAAACCTGCGTACTATTAATTTAATCAAGGTACTAAAGATTCATCCCCATATTCTGCAGGAGCCGCGCTGATGTATGAAGTTCCTCTCTTTCCTGCGGGGCAAGCGGAATCTCCATTATCTTTCTGATACCGTCGCGACCTACGATGCACGGAACACTGAGGCAGACATTGCTCAATCCATATTCGCCGGAGAGGGCGGTGGAGATGGTTAACAGGCTGTTTTCGTTCCTGATGATGGCACTGAGGATGCGGAGTGACGACAGACCAATGCCGTAGCGTGTTGATCCCGTCGCAGCAATCACATGGTAGGCCGAGTTTCGTACTGTATCGGATATCCGCTCGCGGATACGCTTTTCTTCCCGTTGTATATCAGGGCAGAACTGAGCCAGTGGCGTGCCGGCGATGTGGGCATGATTCCAGAGTAGCACCTGGCTGTCACCGTGCTCACCGATGACATACGCGTGCACATTGCGCGGATCGACACAACACAAGCAGCTTAACTCATAGCGGAATCGCGCTGAATCCAATACAGTGCCGGCGCCAAAGACCTGCTCTCTCGGTAAACGGGAGTACTTGAAGACGACATTGGTCATCAGGTCGACCGGATTTGTCACGATGAGAAGGAGGGGCCTGTCGGTCTGGGCCAGAATCTGATCAGTGATCGAACGGCATATCTCTGCATTGCGTGCGGCAAGCGCTATCCGCGTTTCATCCGGCCGTTGTCGCACCCCGGCGGTGATGACGACAACAGCGGCATCGCGACAATCCTTATAATCCCCAGCATAGATTTTCACCGGAGGGACAAAGAAGAGGCCATGGTTCATGTCCATTACCTCGCCGCGGGCACGCTCAGCGTCGCGGTCGATGAGCACAATCTCCTCCACCAATCCCGCCATCTGGAGCGTGTAGGCGAGCGTGTTTCCAACATCGCCTGCTCCGATAATTACAATCTTGGCCATCGTTCCTCGTTCAATTTCTTGGATGAAAGCAATCGCTCTTGCTTCTTAACTATAGATGCAACCGCTACGATATATCTCAGATGCAATCCCACTTCCCGGATACCTCAGCCTTAGCTCCTGCGTTCAAGTTGCCCAACCAGCGGACAGTAAGGACGACTAAACCACCTTGATCTCCTCAGACGACTGCCAGAGCCCGTGGATGTTACAGAAGGCCATGGCATAGAGCGTACCGGATTTACTCATCTTCAACGAAGTAGTGACCTCATGGTGTGTGTAAACTGGACCTTGGTTGGCTCCTTGCACCGATTCACCGTGGGCGCTGAACTCATAATGCCCCACCTGGCAGGTAAATTTTTCATCCTCCGGATGGAAAAAGAACGAGATCCAGCGGATATGGTGCTCAGTGGTGTTAGGATGGGCAATCTCCTTCCCCAAGCTCACCTTGACAGGGAAGAACTCATCTGCCTTCACCTTGTCGGGGCACTCAATCACGGGCACATGCTTCTCCTTCTTCCAGTCAGCTTCCTGAAACCGTTCTGCGAACTTTACTTGTACCATTAGCCTACCTCCTCTCTCATAGTTTCTTCCAGCAGAACCACCAGTCGTAACAATTGCCTTGCTGAAGCCGCTCCTTTACCAAGTCAAGATATCCCTCTACTATCGTTCGGGATAGGGTTCAAGGATTCAAGGGTTCGAGGGAAATTATTAATCTGTGTCCTCTGCCTCTTCATCTGTGCAATCAAGCATAGGATTGAAAATCCTAGACCTAAAAATATACTACCCACCTTCTACGGAATGTAAAAAAGCTTGAGGAAAACTTCCCGATGAACCCAAAGTTACCTCTTCTGTCAAACCCTCAAAATATTGATTAAGAATACGCTCCCGCTTCATAGTCAATGCTAAGGCTTGCCTGCCACAATTAGTATCCGCTGAAGTGTCTTCTAGATATTAGGTTGTGCTCTTCGTCTTATCAGGTAGCTTCCAGGCAATAAATATAAACACAATAGCTATGCCCCCAGCTACTACCATAGAAGGAAGATAAGGAATTAAGGTTATATATCCTTCTCTTCCGGTTTCAGCAAGCGTCGCTTTACCTCCGCCTAATTTATCAAATATAAAGGTTAATTCTAGGGAGCCATAGGCCAAGATGAAGATAAATGCCCCCACCAGCCCTCCCAAAATAAAGAAGAGGGCATCTTTACGAAACGCACCGGCAGCAACTATTCCGGTCCCGGGGCAAAATCCGGAAATCGTCCAACCTAATCCCAAAATGGCACCTCCAACGATGACACCTATGTGAGCAGTTTTCACGCTGAGATTACCACTATCCACCAGGCCCAAAGCCATCATGGCAAATAGCAGCAGACTGCTCAATCCTATTCCCAAAAATATGGCTTTCATCAAATGGAAATCCTTAAGACGCAGCATGCCAATAATTCTTTGGGGATTGGCCGCCCCGGACTTTTGCAAAACAAAACCGAACAAGGAACCAATAAGAAGCGCTAAGATAATTTCCATGTTACTTGCCCTCCTTATACATGTAGATAGCCAGAGGTATTGCCACCGCAAAAGCGCCTAGAGCAAACAAATAGCCGCTTAACGATGTTTGCATCATTCCGCTCATCATATGCCCACTGGTGCAGCCGCCAGCCAGACGAGCACCAAATAACACCAATACTCCCCCCAGGAAAACAGCCAGATAACGTTTAGCCGCTGAATCCCCAAACCGGCCACGCCACACCTCGGGAGAAATCAACTCCTTTTTGTTTGTCCGGCTCGATTGGAGCTTAAAGGCTAAAAAGCCGCCGACAACCATAGCCAGCGCAAAAACAAAGCTGTAGTTTAAGGGGTTGGCTATATTTCTGGCATGCCTCCCACCGCTTCTATTAAAATAAGGATTGGTGCTTGAATAACCCTTTGGTGCGCTTGCGTCTTCTACAACCACCTCATCTGAAAAGGAATCCCAGACAATGCCGCTCAGGATAACAAATTGAGTGGATACTCCTATGGGTCTTACCAGAGCAACGGCTACGAGAAAAGCAAGAGCAAGAGCCACCCCGCTCACCTTCCAATTCCATTGTTTTTGACTAAAGATATTTTTCATAACAATATCCTCTTAAGTTTAAGGGTAACGTTTTCCGTAAACGGCAGCAAAAAAGCAAAGCGACGAAGGAACGGCGCTTTTTGCTGTGCAAGTTGATGGTGTTGTTATGATTTATTCGGACTCCAATCGCAAAATTGTCTTCTTGATAATGGTTTCTATGCCGTCGCCGGATTTCATCATAATTTCAGCTAATTCTTCGTCGAACATGGGAGCCATGCCCTTCGCATTCAAACGGGAAATAATAACTTTTCCTTTGCCGGTTTGATAAATGCTCACCCGACACGGCATTAAGGGTGTGACAAACCGATGTTCATCTTTAGCTAAGATCTGAGCGGCATATTTACCACTGCAGACATCAAATATGAGTATTGGGGAAAGGGTATATCCTTTTTGAGAAAGTATCC
>CAZGXS010000060.1:0-3952 GCA_964529935.1 uncultured bacterium
ATGTAACTTATGCTTCCTACAGTCGCATAAGTCACGTGCTCATTAGGAGAAAATTATGATAAAAACGCTGGAGGGGCAATTAATTGCCCAGGGAAAAAAGTTTGGATTGGTAGTAAGTAGATTTAATGATTTTATTACCAGGAAGCTCCTGGAGGGAGCTATTGATATTCTCTCTCGGCACGGAGTGAAGGAGGAAGAGATAGAGGTGGCCTGGGTTCCGGGTTCCTTCGAGATTCCCTATGCCGCCAGTCGGATGGCCGGAAGTGGTAAATATGATGCTGTTATTTGCCTCGGTGCTGTTATTCGGGGAGATACTCCTCACTTTGATTATATCGCCAACGAAGTAGCCAAGGGGATCGCCAGAATTGCCTTGGACACGGGGGTGCCGACCATATTCGGAATGATAACGGCTGATACCCTGGAGCAAGCCCTGGAAAGGGCAGGAACCAAGGCCGGCAACAAAGGAAGCGATGCTGCCCTGGCGGCTATAGAAATGGTTAATTTGTTTGATAAGATGGGGAAGTAATTAATAGAGGATTCAAGGGGTCAAGGATTCAAGGGTTCAAGGGAAATGCTTAAAGATTCAAACTTTAGAAAATAAACACTGGAACCCTCGAATCCTCGAATCCTGTTTTTATTGGAGGTATTAGTGGGCAAGCGGAGGAAATCGCGGGAGTTAGCTTTACAGATTCTCTATGGGATGGAGATAAGCAAGGGGGAGTTGTCCTGGATTCTCTCCGATTTCTGGGAAGAGCATCCTTGCCCGAAAGAGGTTGGGAATTTCGCCACGGAACTGGTGACGGGCACCTATGAGAATTTATCCTCTATCGATAATTTGCTCAAGAAATATACCAATAATTGGGATATCAGCCGCCTGGCCGCTGTGGATAGAAACATCCTCCGCTTTGCTACCTACGAACTTATCTTTTTGGATGGCATCCCTTCCAAGGTTACCATAGATGAAGCCATTGAAATTGCCAAAAAGTACTCTACCGCCGATTCCGGCAAATTTGTCAACGGCATTTTGGATAGGATAAAAAATGAAAAGCGCTAAGGAGCAGTATATCGATTTACATATTCATACTCACTTTTCTGATGGGAGTTTATCCCCCGAGGAAGTGGTCGAATATGCCGTTAAGAATAATCTCTTGGCTATTAGCATTACCGATCACGATAGCCTGGAGGGAGTCGCTCCCGCTCTAACTGCCTCCCGGAAATATCCGCTGGAGGTAGTCTCGGGAGTGGAGCTTACTGCCGAGGTCGATAATGCTAAGGAAATCCATATCTTGGGCTATTATATTGACCGGCAGGACAAAGGTCTTCAAGATAAGTTGAGAATGCTGCGCGAGGTGAGAGCAGAGCGGGCAAAAAAGATGGTGAAAAAGTTGCAAGAGCTGGGGGTGGACATCTCCTTTTCGGAGGTGGAAAAGATGGCTAAAGGAGGGGCCATGGGGCGGCTTCATTTAGCCCGAGTTATCCTCCAGGCAGGATATGTTTATTCTGTGGAGGAAGCCTTTAAAAAATATATTGGTGACGAAGGCCCTGCTTATATTAAAAAATATCGGTTTACTCCCGAAGAAGCTATGAAATTAATTGTCGGCGCAGGAGGCATTCCCGTTCTGGCTCATCCTTCCATTCTAAGAGACGATGCATTGATTCCCCGGTTGATTAAGGATGGACTCAGGGGAATTGAGGTCTACTGCACCAACCACAATTCGGGAACATCCCTTCGCTATGAAGAGTTAGCTCGCCGGTATGACCTTATTCCCACCGGTGGTTCCGACTGTCATGGCTTAGTTAAGGGCAAAGCCTTGATAGGAAAGGTAAAGGTTCGCTCTTCCTGTCTGGAGAGGTTGAAGGAATCAAGAAAATGATAGAAAAGATTCCCTTAGAAGGGAAAGATTTGCTGAGCGCTATTCTCTATAGCTTGGGGGAGGGAATGGTAGTCACTGATAGAGAGGATAAAGTCGCCCTCTTGAATAGCCATGCTGAGGAGATCTTCGGGATAAAGCGGGAGGAAGGTCTGGGAAGGAAGTTAGCGGAATCCATAAACGAGCTGGCAGTGATCAACCTCTTTCGCCAGGTGAGAAGCGAAGGGAAGGAGATTGTCAATCGGGAGATAGGCATTACTAATCCTCAGTCAAGAACTCTTAGCGTTACTATTACCCCCATCCGTAGCCATGGAGGAAATATTGAGGGGATGGTAGCTCTATTCAAGGACATCAGCAGTGTCAAGAGGATAGAGAAAGAGGTGGAAGAAGTGGCTCGCCTTACTACCCTGGGCAGCCTTTCCTCTTGGATGGCCCACGAAATAAGAAACCCTTTAAATTCCATTGCCATAAACCTGGAATTGCTGCAGGAGGAAGTTTCCAGGCTTGTCAAAGAGGAATTGCAAAAGGAACCTCTCAGGCTGATGAAGGTCATCAGCGATGAGATAAACCGGTTGAACGAGTCTGTGCACGATTTCCTGAGTTTCGACAAACTGCCCTCTCTGAACGTAGACACTATAGACATCAACCAGATTTTAGATGGCACCTTGGCTCTTATTCAGCCGGAAGCGGTGAAGAGAGGAGTGAAGATCAGAAAAGGCTACCGCAAGAAGCTCTCCACTATCCAGGTGGACGCCAAGAAGATTCGTCAGGCGATACTCAATATAATTATAAATAGCATCCAGTCTATGCCCCGGGGAGGCGAGCTTCATTTAATGACCCGAAGCCGGGGAAACCAAGTGGAGATAGAGATAAAGGATAGCGGCGTGGGGATCCCCGAGGATGTTCATGAGAAGATATTCGATTTCTTTTTCACTACGCGTGAGGAAGGAGCGGGATTGGGACTCTCTATCGCCCGCAGGATTGTCAACGAACATGGCGGTGACATCCAGGTAGGGAGCAAAGAAAACTCGGGAACGAGCGTTATCCTCCGCCTTCCCTTATATTCCCAGAGAGGGGAACCGGCAGATGGCCGAAGTTTTCGCTAATAATATATTGATCGTTGAAGATGACAAGAATACCCGGGAGGGACTTTCCCGGGTGTTGATAAAGGAAGGCTATCAAGTAATTTTAAGCGATGATGGTAACGATGCTCTTCGGAAAGTGCGCCGGGAGAACCTGGATTTAATCCTCACCGATTTAAAACTGCCCGGAGCGGATGGCTTAAAGATTCTGAAGGAAGCAAAGAAGCTTAGACCGGAAGTAGCCGTTATTCTCATTACTGCCTATGGGACCATTGAATCGGCCGTAGAGGCCATGCAGGGAGGAGCTGAAGATTATCTTACTAAACCCATTAATGTCAGGCATCTCAAACATCTCGTCCGCAAAGCCCTGGAGAAGCAGGTACTCTTTCGGGAGAATATCTACCTGCGGCAGGAACTGAAGAAAAAGTATAAGTTAGAGAATATCATTGGCCTGGCTCCCAAGATGCAATCTATATTCGAGACCATAGTGCAGATAGCTCCCACCAAATCTACCGTTCTCCTGGAAGGAGAGAGCGGCACGGGAAAGGAGCTTCTGGCCTCAGCCATCCATTACAATAGTCTCCGGTCCCATAAACCTTTCATCAAAATTAGTTGTGCCTCTCTCTCCGAAGGTGTTCTGGAGAGCGAGCTTTTTGGACACGAGAAGGGAGCCTTTACCGGAGCTATCAGCCAGAGGAAAGGAAGGTTTGAATTGGCTGATGGAGGAACCTTCTTCTTAGATGAGGTAAGCGATATTCCTCACCTCACCCAGCTCAAACTTCTTCGCGTTCTCCAGGAACGGGAATTCGAAAGAGTGGGGGGAAATAAGACAATTAAACTCGATGTCCGCCTGATTGCCGCCACCAATGCCAATTTAAAAGAGGCCGTTGGGAAAGGAAAATTCCGGGAGGACCTTTACTACCGTTTAAATGTGGTCGATATTGTTATCCCACCTTTGCGTGAGAGGAAGGAAGATGTTCCTCTCCTCATTGACCATTT
>CAZGXS010000061.1:0-3943 GCA_964529935.1 uncultured bacterium
GATAGCCGCTATGTCTATGATTTCGAGTTGGGAATAGAGCCGGGAAGCGAGATCTCGGCTACCATCTTTCATCGGATAGAAGAAGCTCCGGTGACCGGAGATGAAACTGGGGATTATATAGAAGAGATAGCGGGAGGGATGCCTCTTCCCCGGATGAAGAAGGAGAAAGAAGAATTCAAATTCTCGGGCCTGGATCATCCCCGAATGCGCCGCGCTTATGAGAAAGGGGTCTTCTCCATCGGAGCCCTGGAAAAGGCAGATAGGCACGAGCTTTACAAGAAAGGGATGGAATCTTTAATAAAGAAGAAATTTGACCGGGCAATTGCTTACCTGAAGGAAGCCATCTTCTTGGGACCTAAGAATATGCAGTATCATTTTGGCCTGGGATGTGCCTATGAGGCCAAGAATAAGCTCCCTGAGGCCATAGCGGAATACGAAAAGGCCTTGGAGCTAGGCCGGCAAGAGAAATTTGTCTGTCAGCCGCTGAGGGAAGCTCTCATCGCCCTTTATATAAAGACCAAAGATTTCGATAAGACCCGGGAGAGTTGTAGAGAATTATTGAGATTCGGGGTTATCTCTACGGTGGCGGAACAGGCGCTGACTAAGCTCTATCAGATGAAGAAATAAAAACAGGGTACGGGCTACTCAATTCCTCAAACTTTTTCCCCTTAGACCCTCACCCTATCCCTCTCCCGCGAGGGGAGAGGGGATAATAAACAAGGAATTTTAGGTAATGAACTTAGAAGAAATCGGCGAGTTGGGACTTATTAAGCGATTGGTTAAAAGCCTTCCTCTTGATGACGCCCGGGTGATAGTGGGCCCGGGGGACGATGCTGCGGTAATCAGGATGAAAAATGGAGCTAAGTTTACCCTCTTCACTATGGATACTTTGATAGAGGGTATCCATTTTACCCTGGGAACTCTTACTCCCTACCAGCTCGGCGGGAAGGCCCTGGCGGTGAATTTAAGCGACATCGCCGCTATGGGAGGGACTCCTCAATACGCTCTCATTTCTCTGGGGCTGAAGTCGAGGACCTCTACGAAATTCGTGGATGGCTTCTACCGGGGGATAAAGACTCTGGCCAAGAAATACAGGGTAAGCATTATCGGCGGGGATACGGTCCGATCTCCTCATCAATTAACTATTACTATCGCTCTTTTAGGCGAGGTGAAGCGGGAACATCTCACCCTCCGCTCCGGGGCTAGGGTAGGTGATAAGATTCTGGTAACCGGAGACCTGGGAGCCTCGGCGGCTCATCGCCTTAAGGGGCGGTATTTTCCTCCTCAGCCCCGGATAGAAGAAGGCAGAACCATCGTTAAAGAGTTTAAACCCACTTCCATGATTGACCTCAGCGATGGCTTGGCCAGTGACCTCAGGCACATCTGTGAAGCTAGCCAGGTGGGAGCGGAAATCCGGCTGGAGAAGATTCCTATCTCCCGGCAAACGCAGAAGATAGCCCGGGAGCTGGACAGGGATCCCCTTCGCCTCGCTTTAGAGGGAGGCGAGGACTACGAGCTCTTATTTACTCTTTCCAGCCTCCATCCTCTCCCCCCGGGGGGAGAGGGAAGGGTGAGGGGAAGTTCCCGAAGAGCTAATTTAGGCATAGAGTTCCCGGTGAGCTTAATAGGGAAGATAACTAACAAAAAAGGAAAGATTTCCCTGGTGGACAAAAACGGCCACGTGCATCCTCTGAAAGTGAAAGGCTATGAACACTTCAGGAAAGCATCTTAATCTTGGCCTGCTTTATTCACTGTGAAGTAAATAATCCAGGTCAGGCACTAAGCTGTTTTAGAAATTTTACTGACTTGAGTTCGCCTTCATAAATGAAGGTTATATAGTCCCGAAGTAATATCTCCAGGTCGTTGTGGAGATTGTTCGATACTTTCAGGCGCTCGAGCTTGGTTAACTCCATCCGGCCCAGTTGCCGCATCGGGGAGAGAACGCCCGGAGATATGGGGATAGCTTCTTTATGATTGTCCCCGCATCGGGGACAAAGTATCCCGCCGAGGTCCGGACTGAATTTTAGGCCCTTCCCCTCTGCCTTATGCCGGCAGGATACACATTCAGCTAAATGAGGACGGTATCCCAGTATCCTTAAGAGATGGAGCTCAAAGGCGCGCGCTACCAATTTCGGTTCTACTCCCTTCTTCAGAAGGCGAAAAGAGGTGAAAAGAAGTTGAAACAGCCCCTCGGTCTCCTCTTTCCCTTTAACTCCCTTGTCCACGAGCTCGGCTAAATAGGAGGCATAGGCCATCTTGGACAAGTTTTCCCTTATTTCCTGGAAAGGCTCTTTCAGCGTGCACTCGCTGATTATTTGCAGTCCCCGTCCTTCTTTTTCATAGAAGATGAGAGTAAGAGCGCTGAAAAGTTCCAGGCTGCCGCCAAACTTGTTCTTCGGTCTCATCGCCCCCTTGGCCACTCCTCTCACCTTTCCGAAGAGGCGAGTATAGAAGGTAACGATCTTGCTGCTATTACTCCAATCCCGGGAGCGCAGAACAATAGCCTCTGTCTTTTGAATAGGCATAGGTTTTTACCCAATAACTAATAACGAATAACTAATAACCAGCCTTCATCATACCATGTTTCCCCGGGGGAAGCAATTGACAAAGGAGGTTAGAGATGCTAAATTTATAATATGATTTTAGAGAAAGTTCGCCGGGCAATTGATGAATATGAGATGTTGAGTAAAGGAGACACGGTAGTGGTAGCTGTCTCTGGCGGACCGGACTCGACCGCTTTGCTCAGCCTCCTTTCCTCCCTAAGGGAAGAGCTTTGCCTCTCCCTTCATTTGGCTCATCTTAATCATATGTTCCGGGGCCAGGAGGCAGAGAAGGATGCCCTTTATGTGAAGAGATTAGCCCGGAAATTCGGTTTGCCCGTCACCGCGGGGAAGAGAGATGTCCCCGCTCTTATCAAGAGAAGAAAGCTTAGTCCCGAGGAAGGAGCTCGGCAGGCAAGGTATGAGTTCCTGCAAAAGGTGGCCCGGAAGATAAAGGCCAGCAAGATCTCCGTGGGCTCGACGGCCGACGATCAGGCAGAGACCGTTCTCATGAGGCTACTGCGGGGTTCAGGATTAAAGGGATTGACGGGAATTCTCCCTCTCCGGCCTTTAGAAGAATCCGAGCTTTTTCAACCTTTGCCGGAGAATGCCTTCAACTTTCAAATAGATATTATCCGTCCTCTGCTTGAGGTGAGGCGCTCCGAGATCGAGGATTATTTAAAGAAGATTGGCCTTCGTCCGCGGGTGGATACCTCCAACCTAGAACCGGTCTATCTTCGAAACCGGATAAGGCAGGAGCTTCTTCCGCACTTAGCCAGGGATTACAATCCCCAGATCAAGCCCATCCTCTCCGGCCTGGCCAGGGTTTTACAGGCTGATGAGGAGTATCTGGCCGGGCAGGCCGAGGAGAGATTTTCCGAGGTGGCCAGAAAGAAAGGAGAGCAAGTAACTATTAATGTGAATAAATTGAAAACCCTCCATCTCTGTATGCAGCGGCGGGTACTGCGGAAAGGTATCGCCCTGGTTAAAGGAAACCTGAGAGGAATAAGTTTAATCCAATTGGATGATGTCTTGGGAATTATAGGAGGAGCGAGCGGTTTGGAGATTCACCTGCCTGAGGATATTGTGGTTAGGCATAGCTACAGGAATCTGAGCATCTCTAAGAAATGTCAGAAAAAAAAGGGGGAGACCGGTTATTATCAACCTGCCTTCAAAGAAACCTCTCTCAAGGTTCCTGGCGAGACAGAAATTAAGGAGCTTAACCTGATAATTTGTTGCTCTTTTCTTCCCCAAGAAAAGATTCAGTTGCCCGGGAAAGGTTCGTCCCTTCAAAGAAATACAGCCTATTTCGATTTCTCTGAGATAAAGCTACCCCTCCTTATTCGCCCGCGGAGACGGGGGGATAGTTTTCAGCCTCTGGGCATGCAGGGAAGAAAAAAATT
>CAZGXS010000062.1:0-3882 GCA_964529935.1 uncultured bacterium
CCCACGGCAAGCCCGCCCTTATCCATGGAGGAAGCAATAACGGATACGGCAAACTCAGGCGCTGAAGTAGCTAAGCTGACGATGGTAAGTCCGATAATCAACCGGGGAATTCTCAAAGACTGAGCCAGGGCAGAGGCCCCGCTGGTAAACAGGTCAGCGCTCTTGATGATGGCCGCAATGGCGATAGCAAAGATGACGAAGTCTCTAATAGGCATTAGCTCGTTTCCATATTCTCGGTTTTCTTCCGTTGCCCCCTTATCTTAATTCTTTCTTCCGGGGAGAGAGGGGGATTTTTAACGAAAAGACGAATAAGAAAAAATCCGGAGAGAAATCCTCCGATATGAGCAAGCCAGGCTACCTCGCTTACCCCTGGGGGAGTGGTGTGAGCATTCCAGAACTGGAGGGCAATCCATAGTCCCAGGAAAATTATCGCCGGAAGACGGATGAAGCGGGGGATTATCCAGATGAAGAAGAGACACAGTATCTTCGCCCGGGGGAAGAGCATCAGGTAAGCCCCCATTATGCCGGCAATGGCTCCACTTGCTCCGATAAGAGGCACTGTTGAACAGGGTTCAGCAACGATATGGATTAAAGTGCCTATCACGCCGGTGAGGAGGTAGAAGAGAACAAAGCGCCAGCGGCCCACCTTATCCTCCACATTGGGAGCAAATATCCAGAGAAAAAGCATATTAAAAATGATATGAAGAAAAGAACCGTGCAGGAATATAGAAGTAATCAAGGTGGCTGCGATGGGAAGGACAAGCTCCCGCTCAACTCCTTGATAAACAATTAATTTAAAAGGCCGGTAAACGATTTGAGCAGGAGTAGCTCCGAATTTCTCCGTAAAATGGTTCTCCCGAGCTACCGGAGAAAGCTGATAGGCGAAAGTTAGAACACCGGCAAGAATTAGTAATAGAGTAATCAGGGGAAAGGCAAGAGTAGGATTATCTGATTTTAAAGGTATCACTTGTCCTTCACATTTCCCATTTGCGGCAGCGGCTTCCCCAGCGGGAGATGGGCTCATCGTCAAGGGAAATCTGGACTACTTCACAGAGGTTAGCACAGTCGCCACACTCAAAGCTACTCGTTCGATAATCGGCCCCGGCTACCTCGAAGCCTTTGAATTTGGTCTTCTCTTCCTTTAAGGCAATTTCTTCCCGAGCCAAAATGGCGACCCCGATAGCTCCCATTATTATATGGTGAGGAGGGACAATGACCTTGCTCTCCAGCTCCCGCTCAAAGGCGGCCTTAATTCCCTGATTGGCCGCCACTCCTCCCTGGAAGAGAAAGGGGGAGAGAAGTTCCTTGCCCTTAGCCACATTACTGAGATAGTTGCGCACCAGAGCCTGACAGAGTCCGGCGATTATATCTTCCCGATTATGCCCGGTCTGCTGCTTGTGAACCATATCGCTCTCCGCAAATACGGTGCAGCGTCCGGCAACATGCACGGGATTTTGAGACTTGAGGGCATATTCTCCAAACTTTTCTATAGGAAGATTGAGCCGAGCGGACTGGTGATCGAGAAAAGAGCCGGTGCCGGCCGCACAAACAGTATTCATAGCAAAGTCAACCACCACCTCATCCCGGATGATAATAATTTTAGAGTCCTGTCCTCCAATCTCAAATACCGTCTGTGCCTCCGGGATAAAACAAGTAGCCGCCACCGCATGAGCGGTAATCTCATTCTTAATAGTATCAGCTCCCACCAGGACTCCCGCTAAATAACGGGCGCTTCCCGTTGTCCCTACTGCTTGTATCCTGGCCATGGGGTCCACCCTCTTTCCTATATCTTTCAGTCCTTCCTGGACGGCCCTAACAGGATTACCTTCCGTCCTCAAATAGTTGTGAATAATGACCTCATTCTTCTCATCAAGAACTACCATTTTTGTAGTCACCGAGCCGACATCAACCCCTAAATACCCCTTCATCCTCTTAATACCTCCAGCTCAAGAAAATAGCGTCAAAGAGTCAAAGTGTCATCACTCGCTTCGCTCGTAAGTGTCAAAGTGTTTTTGTTTTTACTCTGATACTCTGACACTTCTTTTCTTACCCTTGTGCCCTGGTGCTCTGGTGCTCCTTTTCCTCCTGACCATATCCAGAAAAGCCTCTATCCTGGTTACTATCCCGGCCTCGCCCGTATGTTCGTCAAGGATAAGGGACATATAGGGAATCTCTTTGTGTTTCTTAGCCTCCTCCTCAATGAGAACCTGAAGCAAAGAATTCGGTCCACACTCAAAAGAGATGCAGGCGATAATCCCATCCACACCGTTAGAATTAAAGAAATGGGAGGCAGCTCCCATCATCCTCCTTGACAGAGTCCAAAAGATATCTCCTCCCCAACCCGCGGACTCCTTCTCTAAAACCCCTAAAGGAAGCATCTCCGCCGTCACCACCTGGCAACCTCCCTGTCGCAGCTTGGCGATCAAATCCATATTCACATAATCGTTATAGAGATTATAAGGGTGGCCGATGAGGGCGACCCTTAAACCTCTTGCCGGAGGTTCATGGTGATTGTTGGGGGATAAAGATGGGGACCTTTCCAGAACCTCTATAGCTTCTACGGGAGTTAACCCTCTCTTCATGATCTTCTCAAACTCTCCCTGCTTTATCTCCGCTTTCTGGAAAGCCTTCTTGATAAGAGAAGATTTACGAGTAAAGTTTCGTCCCAACTCCCGGAACGACTGATAGAAGCTAACCCCCTTCTTAAGGTCGAAACAGGTATCCAGTAGGGGAGGAAGGCCATTTAGGCTCGCTCTAATCATATCCGGAAGACCAATGAGCTTGGGACAAGTAAAAGCGTCGGGCTCAATACTTACCAAGCGAGGGATAAACAGATAATCTACCCGGCCGGCCAAATCCAGCGCATGTCCGAAGGTTAGCTTCACGGGAAGGCAGGCATCATCTACCGCTTTCTTCAAACCGTTCTCCAGTATTTTTTTATTGGTGGGCGAGGAAACAACCACCTCTACTCCCAATTCCTCAAAGAAAGTCTTCCAAAGAGGAAAGTAATGATAATAGAAAAGGTTTCTAAGAATTCCTACTTTCAAGATATCCTCGCTACGCTCAGAATCTGATTACAACATATATAAACAAACAACTGTTTTGGATTTATGATTTGTTTGCAATTTGTAATTTGTAATTTTTTCTATTAATCTGTGTAATCTGCCTGTTAATCTGTGTAATCAAGTATCGGATTGAAATTCCGATACTCTTTTATTAAAACTCTGACAGCGGGGACAGCGGGAAAGATGGTCCTCCTCGGGGTCAAGATAGACAAAGGCACAGATAGAACATTGCCAGAGATAGCTCTCCTGTTCATCCAGGCTCTTAAATCTTTTCTTCCCTTCCTGGTGAGCCCAGAGGAGAAAAAAGAGAGCCAGGACGAGGAGAAGATATAAGGTAAAAGCTAAAGAGAGGCCAACCTCAATCATTCATCCTGCTCCTTCTCCAGAAGGTGAGGCCTTTGAGGAGGGCCCTCTTTCCTGTCCTCGGCTATTCCCATCTGGAGGAGGGAGGCCTCTTCCCGGCGAGGAAGGGAGAGTATTCCTTCCCCAGATATTTGAGGAGCGGGCACAGGAGATGGGGTCCTGCCCAGGATTGGGCCTGGCCCCACCTCCATTTCTCTAAATAGCGGCTTTAGCTCCGGTTCATCTTCCCTGACAACGGTCTCTACCCGGGGGAGGATTCTTCTCTCCCTCAACTCTCCTAAAAAAGAGAGACGGGTAAGCCCCGGGGGCCTCTCTTCCTTCTCAGGGATAGTTACCGAGAAAGTGACGAATATAATCAAGTGCCCCAACAAGGAAACAAGAAGCGAAATAATGAGTATCCGTCGAGCGAGCATGAAAGTCACCGCCTAATAATGTCCATAGTCCATAGTTAAAA
>CAZGXS010000063.1:0-3867 GCA_964529935.1 uncultured bacterium
AGGACAAAGTGATGCCGGACCTGTTTCCAGAGGTGCGTTTGAGGAATGAATCTCAGCGAGAGAATGATAACCACAAAAGTAGAGATGAAGGAATAAGAGATAATCTTGAGGGCTTCCCAATATCGTTTCTCCATCCCGGGGATATGAGGAAGGGGTTCTCCTACCAGGGCCAGAAAAATACTGGCGGTGATCATAACGGCTCCTCCGATGCCGGCAATGCCAAAACCGGGAATGACGAAAATTTCCAGAGCAAGAAGCGCTATCCCTCCCAGAAAGAGAACCGGAATTAAAACCATTGCCCATTCCGCCATTCCGGCTAAAAACCGTCCTCCAAAGAAGAGAGCTATGCAGATGAGCCCTATCGTCCCACCTATTCCCCAGCCGGGCATCCTCAGCTCAAAAACGAGTCCTAACATTCCCAGAGTGAGCAAAAGCCCGCTGATGATGGGATGGGTGAGAAAGCGAACTAAGTTTTCTGACCAGGTGATGGGAACGCGAACTAGCCTAGCTCCCTCAAGTCCGTAAAGGGGGAGGATTTCTTCCAGCTCTAATGTTTGTGCCGAAGCTAATTGAAATCTGACCGCTTCATCGGCCGTGAGAGTGAGGAGCTTTCCCTCTGAAAAACCTTTGGGGATGCCTACTGTTTCAATTACTATTCTTTCTTCACCCAGCCTCTCTTTTTTCTCAGTAACTTCTGGGGGAGTCAAGATATAAAGTCTGCCATTAATGGTTACAGCTTGAAACTCTATTCTGGGATCAACCATTGCTTCCGCTAAATTCTTTGAATGGTTGTTCGCCTCTGCCGTCGCCCTGAACTCAGCTCTTACAAAAGAGAGCGTTTTTTCATCCATGGGCGGGGGTTCTTCTCCCGGCGTCGCCGGGGCAAAAGCAACCGGCGTGGCGGCTCCGATGATGCTTCCCGGCGCCATCACAATTTCTTGAGCGGCAAGGGCAATAAGAGCTCCGGCAGAACTTCCGCGTCGGACAAAGGCAATTGTTTTGGGTTTTGCCCCAAGAATAGTGTCTTTAATCTCAATGGCAGCATCAACGCGGCCGCCAAGTGTCTTGATATCAAAAATGATTGCTACTGCTTCTGCCTCCTCAGCCTCTCGGACCGCCCGTTCAACGAAACTTGCCAGGCCAAGATCAACCATGAATATTCCGCCATCCTGAACGGGAATGACATAGACCTTCCTCTCGTTTTCCGGGGAAGCGGGGGATAGATTGATGACGCTGAGGAAAAGGCCTATAAAGATGAAGAGAATAATTCCGCATTTTTTTATCATAAGCTTATGGTATGCTCTTCTGAGGAAGCTGTCAACAAAAATTTTTCATAATCAGTTTTTAGTTGACATCCTTGTTAAACCCTGCTATCCTTCCCCCATCTTGAGGTCTAGGAATTTCAATTCGATACCTGAACCCTTGACTCCTTGAACCCTTAAAACTTTAGCTTCGAAGGAGTGTATCTTGCTCGGTGGTGTAACTGGTAACACACCAGATTTTGGATCTGGCATTCCAGGTTCAATCCCTGGCCGAGCAGTGAGAAAAAGAGGAGGATATACTTAATGCCCAGTGGAGAATTGAGGATTTTTTCCGGGAATGCCAATCCCAAATTGGCCCGGGGGATAAGCCGATATCTAAAGAAGCCGTTGGGGAGGGCTGAGGTAACTTCCTTTCCCGATGGGGAGATAAAAGTAGAGATAAAAGAGAATGTCCGGGGAGCGGATGCTTTCGTTATCCAGTCCACCTGCCCTCCGGTAAATAATTATTTGATGGAATTGTTGGTGCTCATTGATGCTCTCCGTCGGGCTTCGGCCCGGCGGATAACAGCGGTTATCCCTTACTATGGATATGGTCGGCAAGATAGAAAAGTCCAACCCCGGGTGCCCATAACGGCCAAATTAGTGGCTAACTTAATTACTGTAGCCGGGGCTAATCGGGTCATAGTTACTGACCTTCATGCCGGTCAGATTCAGGGATTTTTCGATATTCCCGTTGACCATCTCTTCGCGGCTCCGGTCCTCATTGATTATTTCCGCAGGAAGAAGATAAAGGATGTAGTTATCGTTGCTCCCGACCCGGGAGGGGTGGAACGGTCAGCGGCTTTTGCCAAAAGATTGAAGGCTTCTTTAGCTATAATTGATAAGCGCCGGCTCCGTCCCGGCGTAGCCAAAGTCCTCAATGTGATTGGGGAGGTGAGGGGCAAGAAAGCTATCCTGGTTGATGATATGGTGGATACGGGAGGAAGCGTCATTGAAGCAGCTAAGGCCTTGAAGAAGAAAGGAGCTCTGGATATTTATGTTTGTTGTACCCATGCGGTTTTTTCAGGACCGGCTGTAGAGCGGTTGGAAAGATCGTTAATCATCAATGAGGTAGTAATAACTAACACTATACCTTTCAATGGCAGTCAGGACGGCAAGATAAAAACACTCTCGGTGGCTAGCCTGTTAGGAGAGGCCATTAGGAGAATTCATGAGGGAGCCTCAGTCAGCTCGTTGTTTGTTTAAGAACAGGCACAAAGGCACAAAGGAAAAGTAAAGGCCAATACTCGCAGTTTTTAGTTTTTTAACTTTGTGCTTCTGTGCCTATATACCTATATCCGTGCCGAAGGCACGCTGGTTTAATTTGGAGGTCAATATGCAACAGTTAATTTTAAACGTTAAGGCGAGAGATAAGATTGGTAAGGGAGCTTCCGGAAGGTTGCGTCGGCAGGGGAGGATACCCGCCATCGTTTATGGAAAAAAAGAAAGTCCCCTGACTTTGGAGGTGGTAGAAGGAGAGCTGGAGAAGGTTACCAAGATGGCTGCGGGGCAGACCGCTATTATCAATCTCAACCTGGACCGGGAGGAGGGGGATGTTTTAACCCTGGTTAAGGATGTCCAGCATCATCCGGTAACGGATAGATTGCTCCACGTCGATTTTTATCGTATCTCTTTGCATGATAAGATAACGGTATCTGTTCCGGTAGTGGTAACGGGAGAGTCCATGGGAGTGAAGGAGGGGGGTACCCTGGAGCATATTCTCTGGGAAGTGGAGGTAGAGTGTTTACCTGTTCAAGTGCCCGAAAAAATAGAGGTAGATATCACTTCTTTGAAGATTGGAGATACTGTTCATGTTCGAGATTTAAAAGTGGAAGAGGGGGTAAAGCTCCTTACCGAGGAAGAGAATACGGTTCTCTCCCTGGTTCCGCCCACGGTGGTTGCAGAAGTTGAGGAAAAGGCAACTGAACCGGAACGAATTGGTGAGAAGGAGAAGGTAGAGACCGGGGAAGAAAAGAAGAAAGAAGGAAAGGAAGGCGAGAAGAAAACGCCGAAAAAATAGCCTGGTGAAGCTTATCATCGGTCTGGGCAATCCCGGAGATAAATTTAAAGACACCCGTCATAATGTGGGTTTCAAGGTAATTGGCAAGCTCGCTGAGCTTCTCAATATTGACCTCAAGAGGGCAGGCCATGACTCCATTTTTGGTCTGGGAAAAATTGAAGAGGAAAAAGTATTTCTGGTTAAACCCCTAACCTATATGAACAAAAGTGGTTATGCCGCTAACTCCTTCCTCCGTTACTACCGGATACCCCTTGAGGACTTGTTGGTCATTTATGATGATGCTGATCTGGAAATAGGCCGAGTGTGTTTCCGTTCCCAAGGAGGAGCAGGTGGACACCGAGGGATGGAATCGATTATCGCTTGTTTGGGAAGGGAAGATTGTCCTCGTCTGCGGCTCGGGGTTAAGGGTAAGCAAAGAACTCGTCAGTTAGCTGGATACATCCTCAAAAAGTTTGATCGAGAGGAGAGAGATTTCATTGACCAGGCAGTAGCTGAGGCGGCTGAAGCGGTGCAATTATTTATTAGAGAGGGAATAACTAAAACCAT
>CAZGXS010000064.1:0-3776 GCA_964529935.1 uncultured bacterium
TTTAATATAGGAGTAGCAGGATATGGAGATGCAGTTACTGGAGCTGGGCACCGGAAAAGTAGCCGTAATCAAGCAGATAGAGGGAGGGCATGGTTTCGAGAGGCGCCTGACCTCGTTGGGCATCAGGGTGGGCCAGACTGTTCGCAAGGTGGGTTCCGGGCCCTTCAAAGGTCCGGTTGTTGTAGAAGTGGATAGAGCCAGAGTGGCCATCGGCAAACGCATGGCGATGAAGGTTCTTGTCAAGGAGTTAGAAGCGTGAAAATACTCTTGATGGGAAATCCCAATGTGGGTAAAAGTGTCCTCTTTTCCCGTCTGACAGGCATTAATGTTGTCGCTTCTAATTACCCCGGAACAACGGTGGAGCTTAGAAGAGGGACCTTAAAATTTGGAAGTCTCGCAGCAGAAATAATTGATGTGCCGGGAGCCTACACCCTGGATCCCACCAATAAGGCGGAAGAAGTAGCGGTAAAGATGCTTAAAGAAGGTGATGTGGTCATCAATGTAATTGATGCCACCCATCTGGAGCGCAATTTATCCCTAACGCTGGAGCTGCTTGAGCAAGGAGTGCCCATGGTAGTGGCGCTCAATCTCTGGGATGAAGCTCAACATCAAGGGGTAACGATCAAGGTCGAAAAGCTGGAAAAACTGCTGGGCATTCCCGTTGTTCCTACAGTTTCGGTGACCGGCGAGGGAGTTAAGGAACTCGTCCTGCAGATTCCCCAGGCTAAATCACAACCGCATCAACGTAGCGATGATGAAAAGTGGGCTAAGATTGGCAATATAGTGCATCAGGTCCAAGCTCTAACTCACCGCCACCACACCTTTTTAGAAAGATTAGAGGATGCCGCCATCAAGCCATCTACCGGCATTCCCATTGCTCTGGCCGTGATGTTATTAGTTTTCGGAGTGATTTGGGGAATTGGGGGGAGGATACTTAGAGGGCGCATTCTGCTGCCCTTCTTTGAAAATATCATTTTTCCAATGATAGAACGCGGGGTCACCGCCCTAGTTCCCGAAGGTCTATTTAGAGAGATATTGATCGGGCATTTTGGAGTTTTAATTGATGGTATCGGCTGGCCACTAGCGCTAGTTTTGCCGTACTTGCTGGCCTTTTATCTGGTGCTGGCAATTTTGGAGGATACCGGCTATCTCCCTAGATTAGCCTGCATGTTAGACACCTGTTTTCATAAGATTGGTGTTCATGGGGGAGCAGTTATCCCATTTTTGCTGGGATTCGGGTGCACGGTGGGGGGTATTCTCTCCACAAGAATGCTGGAAACGCGGCGGGAAAGAATTATTACGGTGGCCTTGATGTGCATAGCCATCCCTTGTATGGCCCAGACAGGTGCACTCATCGCCCTTTTAGCAGAAAGATCAATAGCCGCTCTTGTGTTTGTTTATTTTATTGCCTTCCTGTTTATTTTCATTGCGGGCATGCTGTTAAACAAAATGCTTCCCAACACCGCCCAGTCTTTTCTGATGGAGATTCCGCCCTACCGTGTTCCCAATGCTACTGCGGTTGCCAAAAAGATCTGGATGCAAACAAGGGCCTATCTTCTGACGGCGGTGCCGCTGATTATTTTTGGTGTTTTTATCGCGGCGCTGCTTTATGAAACCGGGGCACTTTATCATATCGGCATCTGGTTTCAGCCGATCGTAGTTGGTCTCTTGGGACTGCCAGCCGAAGCAAGCATTTCTTTGATTTTAGGAATTGTGCGCCGGGAGCTGGCGATTGCGGTTCTTCTTGATCTTGATTTAACTCTGGTGCAACTGATTGTCGGAGCAATCGTCGCCCTTTTCTATATTCCCTGCGCGGCGGTTCTTCCGGTGCTGATGAAAGAATTTGGGCTGAGATTTGCAATAACTATTGTAATTTCAACGATAATTATTGCTTTTGTTATGGGAGGTATGTTGAATGCGATCCTTACTCTGTAAAATAAATGCAACCATGCGCTGGTTGCTGCTTGAACGGGCTAAACTCATAGAAAGACTATCCTTTCGTTACCAACTGTTTAGCAAGACTTCTTTGAGAGATCACCATCCTATTGTGGCAAAGGAGATTGAGCTGGCGGCAATTAAGGAAAAAACAAATGTCCTGCACATTGGCGGGGGAATTCCCTATACGGCGGTGATTATCACCCGGGCAACCGGAGCGGAGGTGGTCTCGCTGGAAATGGATGCAAAAATAGTAGCTACGGCGCAGAGATGGATCAGGGACCGTAAATTTGAAGATAAAATAAAGATTATTTTTGCTAATGGCACAAACTTTAATGTCTCGGGCTTTGATGTTATAATTCTATCTCTTAATGTGGCTCCTAAAGAGAAAATACTCTCTAATATATTTAATACTTGCGGTGAAAAGACAAAGATTATCTATAGGAGCGCGAGGAAGCCGATGGATACAATTTACGGAGATAAAGATATTCTTGAGAGGTATAAATCCTACGTTGAGGGTCATGTGCATCAGCAAGGAAGCTTTGTGGGCGGTTCTTATTTGCTGGCAAAAAACGGGAAAATAAAATGAGCAAAAAACGCAGAATATGGCTCTATCTCATCTCGGGCGCCGTCATTTTATTCTTTTTCTATAAAGCAATTGATCTCAATGAGTTCCTCGCTTCTCTATCAAAGGTTAGTATTGGTCTTTTAATGCTCCTGGGTGTAGCCCAGCTGATTACTCAGACCCTGCTTGCTTATAAATGGCGTCTTCTCATTAAAAGGGCCGGGTACCGGATTGCCTTCCTCAGGGTTTTTGCCATTGATCTGGCCGGTGCATTGGTGGAAAATATTACCCCGGCGGCGAGGCTTGGCAATGAACCTGCTAAAGTCTATCTTCTCTGCAAGGAAGGAGCCTCCCTGAAAGATGTCCTTGCCATAGCGGCTCTTAATAAGTATCTTGGCACTCTGCCGTTTATAACCCTGGCTTTTTTATCCTATCTATACATTGCCTTGCGATTTACCCTGCCGCTATCTTTGGCTATTACTACGCTCGCGGTATTATTCATATTAACCGCCTTGCTTGTGCTGGGCATTATTCTCTACAAGCGCGACAATGTTTTGGTAAAAGTTCTCTATAAAGGAACGCGCTTAATTCAGAGATTTAAGTCCATAAAGGAGGCAGATATCGTAAGCATGGTTGATAATTTTAAAATCTCTGTTCGGGGGATTATGCACCATAAGGCAATTTTAATTCAATCACTGCTTATATCTATTATTATCTGGCTGCTCTATCCTCTGAAAATATATTTTATTTTTTATGCCATGGGAAGTGATGTTACATTTGGACTGGTGGCATGCGTAACGTTTATGGCATACCTGACAGGAATGATTCCTGCTCTTCCGGGAGGAGTCGGTATTTTTGAAGGAAGCGCCATTTTGCTGTATGGTATCATGGGAATCCCTCTTCCCGAAGCAACCGTAGCCGTATTTGTGGGTCGGGCGTTCACTTTTGGGTTGGTGAGCTTGATGGGAATGTTGGCGACCATTGGATTAACAGGAAAACCATTGCTTAGTTCGGGAGTGGACAGTGGACAGTAAAAACCGATACCTGATTACACAGATTAATTAACTTCCCTTGAGCCCTATCCCGACCGCAGGGAGGGATATCTGGTGCCCTGGTGCCCTATTTTGTGCCTAGTGCAAACATAAAAAATTGGCTCAAGGGGCTTGACAAGATTGGGAGGGGGTGGTAAACTTAGCTTATCCTAACAAATTAAACCTTAGAGCGTCATCGGTATTTTTTTAACCGAGGAGTTAGCAATGTATAATATAGTTTTGCC
>CAZGXS010000065.1:0-3761 GCA_964529935.1 uncultured bacterium
TGGCTTCATCAGGAAGGGGACGAGGTGAAGGAGGGCGAAGACCTGGTGGAGATGATTACCGATAAGGCTACCTTTAATGTTCCGGTTCCGACTTCCGGAATCCTGAAAGAGGTTTCTGCTGAAGAAGGAGAGACAGTCAAAGTGGGACAGAAATTAGCTGTTATAGAGTAAAATAACGGAGATGATAGTTTCTTTCTGCTGTAAGCAATCTGACCGTTTTTGGGTTCAAGACCTTTTAGACCCCTCATTTCCCGTAACAGTTTAGTTGCGGGTAGTGTCGGGGCTTGTCCCCGTTCTCTTGCGCCTCATAAAGTGCTACCTATTGGACGCCCATAAAGGGCTACACTACCTGTCTTCCGAGTTTTGATTTGCTTTCCTGCAAATCAGGTGGGGGCATTCTCACACTCTCAACGATATTCTTCTGGTAGCTAAACTGTTTCCATTTCCCTCCGTCCTATCTTTTTTATTGCCTTTAGCCATCTCTTACGGTATAATCAAACGCGTTGAGAGGACAAGAGGAAATTATATTATCATTTTAAATAACTTTAGGGAATGAGATGATGAAGACGGTAGAATCGGATAGAATATCTCAATTGCCCCCTTATATGTTCGGGCAGATCAATCAGGAGAAGTTAGAGGCCAGGTGGCGAGGAGTGGATATGATTGACTTGGGAATGGGAAACCCTGACCGCCCCCCCGCCGACCACATTATAGAAAAACTCTGCCAGGCAGCTCATGACCCCAAGGCTCACCGCTATTCGGCTTCAAAGGGGATTACCCATCTTCGTCGGGCAATATCGGAGTGGTATGAGAAAAGGTTTGGAGTAAGCCTTGATCCTGAGAAAGAGGTAGTGGCTACTATCGGCTCTAAGGAGGGAATCAGCCACCTTGCTTTAGCTATCCTTAATCGTGGCGATGTTGTTCTTGCCCAGGACCCCACTTACCCGGCTTATCTTTACAGTGTAGCTATTGCCGGAGGTAACTTAGTCAGTCTTCCTTTGACGGAGGAGAACGATTTCCTCTCGGATTTAGCTAAAGTCGTCTCGGAAACTTATCCCAAACCCAAGGCGCTTATCCTGAGTTATCCTCATAATCCTACTACCCAGGTAGTGGATTTAGACTTCTTTGAGGAAGTAGTTTGCCTTGCCAAAAGGGAAGATCTCATAGTTATTCATGATTTAGCTTATTCGGAACTTTGTTTTGATGGCTATAAAGCTCCCAGCTTTTTGCAGGCAAAGGGGGCTAAGGATGTAGGAATCGAGTTCTATAGTATGTCTAAGACTTATAATATGGCCGGATGGAGGGTGGGATTTGTCTTGGGCAATGAGAAAATACTGGAAGCTTTGGCTAAAATAAAAGGTTACTATGATTATGGAATGTTTACCCCCATTCAGGTAGCTTCCATCGTGGCTTTACGAGGATCTCAGAAATGCGTGGAAGATGTGCTGGAAACCTATCGCCGGAGGAGAAATGTCCTGGTAAAGGGTTTGAACAGAATCGGCTGGCCGGTTCCTACTCCCCGGGCAACTATGTATGTCTGGGCTCCTATCCCTGACAAATTTAAGGAGATGGGTTCCCTGAAATTCTCCTCGCTTTTGTTGAAGAAAAGTGAGGTGGCCGTGGCTCCTGGAATTGGATTCGGAAGGCATGGGGAAGGATATGTTCGCTTTGCCCTGGTGGAGAATGAACATCGTCTTCGCCAGGCGGTGAGGGGAATTAAGAAGATAATGATATAAAAGATAAGGCACAAAGGCACAAAGGCACAAAGAAAAGCAAGGCACAGAGTGACAAAGGCACAAAGGCACAAAGGGAAAGCTAAAGGATCGGCAAGTACTGTTTTTTTAACTCTGTGCCTGTTCGTACCGAAGGTACGCTAACTTAGGCGATTAGCTATGAAAAAGACGGTAAAAATTGGTTTGCTCGGCTGGGGAACAGTGGGAGGAGGATTGCTTAAGGTTCTCAAAACCAATGGTCATCTTATTGAAGAAAGATTGGGAGGAAGGCTGGAAATAAAAGCTATTGCTGACAAAGATATTACTACCCCTCGCTCTCTGGAGGTTGATGGGAAAATTCTTACCACTGATGT
The DNA here is from genome assembly GCA_964529935.1 of uncultured bacterium. GTDB lineage: Bacteria > NPL-UPA2 > NPL-UPA2 > NPL-UPA2 > JAADIA01 > CAZGXS01. The sequence goes on from CAZGXS010000065.1 coordinate 2,087, forward strand.
AGAATCCCTTCTTCATGATTCGGAAATAGACATCATTGTAGAGTTGATTGGGGGGAAGGAACCGGCCCGAACCTATATTCTAAAGGCCATTGAAAATGGAAAACATATCGTTACTGCCAACAAAGCTCTCTTAGCTGAATGCGGAGAGGAAATTTTTGCAGCTGCCAGTAAGAATAAGATGAGTGTTTACTTTGAAGGAAGCGTGGGAGGAGGAATGCCCATCATCAAGCTCTTAAAAGAAGGCCTGGTAGCTAACCGTATTCAGGCTATTCTGGGAATTATTAACGGCACTGCTAATTACATTCTCTCCCGGATGGCCTCCGAGGGGAAAGATTTCCAGGAAGCTTTGTTGGAGGCAAAGAGGTTGGGATACGCTGAAGCCGATCCGGCTATGGATATCGAAGGAGCTGACTCCGCTCACAAATTGACTATTTTATCCTCTCTGGCTTTCGGCGCCATAGTAAAGCTCGGCGATATTTATGTGGAGGGAATAAAGGAGATAACCTCTGCTGATATTCGCTATGCTAAAGAGGTTGGCTATTCTGTTAAGCTATTGGCTATCGCTAAAGAGAGCCGGGGCGAGATAGAAGTGAAAGTTCATCCTACTCTTCTCCCCCAGGGCCACCTTTTAGCTTCCGTTAACGGCGTCTTCAATGCCTGCTTCCTGACCGGGGATGCGGTGGGTGACATCCTTGTCTATGGTCGGGGGGCGGGAGAGATGCCCACGGGGAGTGCCGTGGCTGCCGATCTGGTTGACTTAGCTCGACATCTCCTTTCGGGAGCTCCTCATAGAATCCCGATGTTCACTTACCAGTCGAGAGTTAAAAGAATAAAACCTATGCAAGAGACCATTTGCCGCTATTATATGCGGTTTTCCGTCCTTGATCAACCAGGAGTTCTGGCCAACATCTCCAGTATTTTAGGAGAGAAAGATATTGGCATTGCTTCAGTCATTCAGAAGGAAAGAAGGGAAGGGAATATGGTCCCTATTGTCATAATGACTCATGAGGCCAAAGAGGAGAGCATCCAGATTGCCCTCCGAAAAATCGATCAGCTTGCCGTGGTAAAAGCTAAAACCATGCTTATTCGAGTGGAAAATTAAAATGGCCTGGAAAGGAGTTATTAAGGAATACCGGGAATACCTCCCCGTTACGGATAGAACGCCCGTGGTCACCTTGAATGAGGGAAATACTCCTTTAATTAAGGCTGGTAATCTGAGCAAGGCCCTGGGAGCTGGCCTGGAAATTTATCTTAAATTCGAAGGCTTAAATCCCACTAACTCTTTTAAAGATAGAGGAATGACGGTAGCCGTTTCCCTGGCTTTGGAAGCCAACGCTAAGGCAGTAATGTGTGCCTCTACCGGGAACACCTCGGCCTCGGCTGCTGCCTATGCTGCTCGGGCGGGACTGCAGTGTATTGTCCTCATTCCCCGGGGAGCTATTGCTCTGGGAAAATTAGCTCAAGCTTTAGTGCATGGGGCAAAGGTGTTGGCCATTGAGGGAAACTTCGATGAGGCCTTAAATCTGGCTCGAGAAATTACCTCCAGGTATCCCATTACTCTTGTTAATTCCCTTAACCCTTACCGTATAGAAGGGCAGAAGACCGCCGCTTTTGAGATTATCGATGCCCTGGGGGACGCTCCCGATTATCAGTTTATGCCCGTAGGGAACGCCGG
>CAZGXS010000066.1:0-3719 GCA_964529935.1 uncultured bacterium
CGGGCACAAGCGGGCACAAGCGAGTTACGAGTTACTGTTTTTTTCGTTGTCGGGGCGTGGCGCAGTCTGGTTTAGCGCACTTGACTGGGGGTCAAGGGGTCAGCGGTTCGAATCCGCTCGCCCCGACCATTTTAGATATTGAGATTTTTGAGGGAAAGAAAGATTAGTTTTTGACTTCTTTGCTATATGCCAATTTGCCTGCTCGCCAATCTTTGCGGCAGGGGAGCATAAACGCCTGTTCGCCTCTGGCGGGAAGTAGTTCGGTTATTTTAAGTTATCGGCTATTTCCATTTGTTAAAAAAGGAAGGGTGAATGAAGATGGGTGCCTTATTGGGCAAGAGGATCTTGATGGTGGTCGCTCACGATCAGTATCGGGATGAAGAGTACGAGGAGCCGCGGAAGGTATTCGAGGAGGAAGGAGCTAAAGTAACGGTGGCTTCTTCCTCACGGGGAGAGGCGCGAGGAAAATTAGGCGGCAAAGCCCCGGTGGATATTCTCCTCGATGAAGCTAAGGTGATGGACTACGAGGCTATCGTCTTTGTAGGGGGACCGGGAGCGAACGAATACTTCTACAACCCCAAAGCTTTATCCCTGGCCAGGGAAACTTTTGAGTCTGGCAAGGTGATCGCGGCTATCTGTATTGCTCCCGTTACTCTAGCCAATGCCGGCATTCTCAAGGGGAAGAGAGCTGCAGCCTTCCCATCGGTGGAGAGTAACCTCAAAGCCCAGGGAGCGAATTACACTGACAATCTCGTGGAGAGGGAGGGAAAAATCATCACTGGCAGTGGCCCGGAGGCCGCGGTGGAGTTCGGGAAGACGGTTGTTGCTGCTTTAAGTGAAGGATAGGTTCTGTTCCCTCCGAAGAAAGTGATTGCTGTCCTTCATCTGGCCGGCAAAGATTATTGCGGAAAGCTTTTATTTGACTTGGCTTTCTCCTTCCGTTAAAATTATAGATAGAAGGAGGCAGAGGTGAAATTGATTATAACCACTTGCGAGGAGGATAAGGCGGAAGAGATAGCCAATCATCTGTTAAAAGAGAAACTGGTAGCCTGCGTCAATATCGTCGGGCCGGTGAAGAGCAAATATTGGTGGAAGGGGAAAATAGAGGCAGGGAACGAGTGTATGTTGTTTATAAAGACAGGGGATGAACTTGTTTCCTTAGTTAGAAGAAAGATTAAGGAAATTCACCTCTATCAAGTTCCCGAGATCATATCTCTGGAAGTGGGGGAGGTTAATTCAGAATATCTTGCCTGGGTAGAGAAAGTAACAGAGCGAAGGGGGGCAGGTGGAGAAGGATAAGACCGTAGCCAAGATCAAGAGGCAAAATAGTACATCAAATTTTGCTTTGATAAGAAGTGATGTTAATTCGCACTGATCACTTAGCTTCGCTAAGTGATGTGCTCATTAAGGAGGTGAATTTTAATGAAGAAGATAGAAATATTGACTCTCTCTTTGGCTCTGGGGGGAATGTTTTTCCTTGCTGGCTGCGTGAGCGTTCAGTGGCGGCAGGCAGTAGAGGTGGAGCCACCCGTCCAAATTGTAGAGGTGGAGCCACCCGTCCAAATTGTAGACGTGGAGCCGCCCGTCCAAATTATAGAGGTGGAGGTCATTGAGGAATTAGTAATGACCCACACTGTAGTTAGGGGAGAGAGTTTATGGAGTATTGCCGCTCTTGAGCATGTCTACGGGGATACTAAGATGTGGAGGTTGATCTTCGAGGCTAATAGGGATATTCTGGATCATCCCGACGCTCTTATGCCCGGGCAAGTGTTGGTTATTCCCCGAAAGTAAGGAAGGTGACTAGGAGTATCGGCATTCTCTTCCCGGAAACAGCCAATAAGATTGCTAAGTTAGATGGCTTGCAATCCGTTCCGAGCTTTGGTTTCCGGGGAGAGGCCTTGCCTGCTATTAGGGCCAGGAATAAATGGCCTCGCTTCCTTAAGGAGTTTCCCCGGACGGAACATTCTTCATACCTGTCCTCCCTGATTGTCCGACGATGGTCAAGCTTACCTTAAGAGAAATTAGATAAGAGATTTGGAGGAAAGTGATTCCGCTATTAACTATAGTTGGTCCAACGGCAGCGGGGAAGAGCCGGGTAGCTCTTGTTCTGGCCCGGGAGATGGGGGGGGAAATTATCTCTGCTGATTCCCGAAAGGTATATAAGTATATGGATATCGGAACGGCTAAACCTGCCGAAGAGGAAAGAAAGGGAATTCCTCACCATCTCCTTGATTTAATTGAACCTCATGAGGAGTTCAGTGCCGGCAGATTTCAGGAAGAAGCTGAGAAAGTCATAACCCAGGTGTGCGGAAGAGGAAATGTTCCTATTATGGTAGGAGGTTCCGGACTTTACCTGAGGGCCGTAACCGATGGGCTCTTCCCTGGCCTCCAGATAGATAAGGATAGGAGGAAGAAGCTGAAGGAAGAGGCTAGAGAGCTTGGACCCCTTTATCTCCACGAGAGATTGAAGGAAGTTGATCCCCTCGCTGCTTCCCGAATCCATCCTCATGACTTAGTGAGAATAATCCGGGCCCTGGAAATTTACGAGGAGACAGGAAAACCAATCTCAAGTCTTCAGTCTGAGGAAAAACGGGGAAGAGATAAGCTTTATAATTTAACGAGCATCGGACTGAATAGATCTCGTCCTAATCTATATCAGAGAATTGAGCAAAGAGCGGATATTATGTTTTCCCGGGGGCTGGTGGATGAGGTAAGAAATCTCTTAGAACGGGGCTACCACGAGAATTTAGTTTCTATGCAGGGATTAGGGTATAAAGAGGTGTGTGGTTACCTCCACGACAGATATGATGAGAAAGAGGCTGTAAGATTGCTTAAGCGAAATACCCGGCGGTATGCTAAGCGACAATTAACCTGGTTTAAGAAGGATAAACGGATTCAGTGGATTGATGTAAGCGAGAACGAAAACGAGAAAGAAGTTGTTCAAAGGATAAAGAAAATCCTTGCCAATTGAGGATGGGCGGAGTAAAATAACAGAGGACAGGGGACAGAAAACAGAGTGTCAAATAAAACATGAAAGAGAGGCATAAGACTGTCCCGGATGGACGGAGCGTTAGCTCGCAGAATCGTGACAGTTTCCGGAGGGCAGAAAAGGGGGAAAGATGGGTAATTCAAGTCTAAGCTTGCAGGATAGTTTTCTCAATCAGGCCAGGCAGGAGAATCTGATGGTGACCGTTCATTTGACCAATGGATCAAAGCTGGAAGGTAAGGTCCGAGGCTTTGATAACTTCACTCTTGTTCTTAACAACAATGGACGGGAACATCTGATCTACAAACATGCCATTTCTACCATTATTCCCCTCAAGGCAGGAGCTATCGTTAATCAGAACAAGATGAGCTTTCCCAAAACGAAGGAATTGGAAACTTTAGCTGAGAAGTATAGTAGGAGATAGGAGGGTCAAATCTATCGGAAGACATCATAGACTAACTTTGCTTACTGAAGCTACTCGCAAGGAAAGAGCTATCCTTATCGTTGTCCAACCGCCGCGTTTGGCTGAGTGGGAGCTGGATGACTTGGTTAGTGAATTGAAGTTCCTGGTTACTAGCGCCGGAGCTAAGGTTTCCTCAGTTAATACTTTGAAACTAAGAGAGGAAAAGCCAAACCCGGCCTATTTCGTTGGTCGGGGCAAAGCTGAAGAGATAAGAGAAATAGTTAAGGAAAAGGAAGCCGATTTAGTTATCTTTAATGATGACTTAACTCC
>CAZGXS010000067.1:0-3708 GCA_964529935.1 uncultured bacterium
TTAGGAGCTTTGCTCACCTATCCCAGCTATCGGGATTTAAGGCAATTTAACCGAGATCTGGTTAGGCTAAATGAGAATATCAAAGGATTAGAGGAAACCAACGAAAATTTACGGTTCCGGATAAAGGCTTTGAGGGAAGATTGTTTCTACATCGAGAAGGTGGCCCGGGAAATCCTCGGACTGATTAGACCCGGGGAAATCACTTATAAGATAAGCTCCTTCGGAGCTAAGGGTTCAAGGGTTCAAGGTTAGAAAGCGATGAAGCTTGTTCTCGCGCAAGCGGGGAACAAGCCAACCAACCGTGAACCATGAACCGCGGAACTTTGAACTTGAGTAGTTAAGAAAACAGCGCGGGGTGGAGCAGTCTGGTAGCTCGTCGGGCTCATAACCCGGAGGCCCCTGGTTCGAATCCAGGCCCCGCTATTTTTTTCAAGAAAACTCGTCGCTCTGCTCCTCGCAATAAAACTCAGACTATCACTTATTCTCGCCCTTCAGGCTCCGTAAGTGATGTCCTCATTTTACCTGGCGGTGTAGCTCAGCTGGTTAGAGCAGCGGAATCATAATCCGCGTGTCGCGGGTTCGAGTCCCTCCACCGCCATATTGTTTTGCTCCCCGGTAAAATGCCCATGGAAAATATTAAATTGCAAGTTTATTCACATATTCAATTTCATCCTCTTTCGTCTTCATCTGACCATCGAGCCGAGCATAAAGTAGTCTCTTTAATATCGTAGCAAACTGAGGGCCGGGTTTCAAGCCCAGTTTCTTAAGATCGTTTCCACTCATCTGGGGCCTTGCTTGACGCAGTTCGCTTAAATAAAAAACAGTTCTCTCTCTGGCTATCTTCCCCGCCCTGGCCATAAACAGGAGCAATGCCTCCAGGGGCAAACCCTCCAACTGTCTATAAATCTGGCTGGGTTTAAGTTTTCCCTTCTTACTTAGCTCCTTCAACTTTCCCGAGACCCCTTCCTTCCCCTTAAGAATCTTCTCCTCATTTTTCTGGCTCAAGTGAAACCTCCGGCAGGTGATCCTGACTTCCCTGAGCGTTAGCTGGTCAAGGAGAGCGGCGAAGTAGAGGAACCAGGGAAAGATTTTTTCTTCAGGGAAGGAATCCTTAAACCAGATTAAAGTTTTCTCCACCTCCTTCAGAAATTTACTCAACTCTTTATTGAACCTGATGCGGGGATGGATAAACTCCAGTTCATGCAGCTCGGCCATCTTCCCTATAGCTCTCACGGGCTTCTTCTCGTTAAATATGAGGACGAGCTCATCTCTCAGCCGTTCAATAGTTAACTCATTGAACATAGCTAATTTGACGGCCTCTTTGATCAGGTCCTCGGTATGTTCCTCTATTCTAAATCCATAACGCTCGGCAAACCTCACCGCCCGGAAGATACGGGTGGGGTCATCGAGAAAACTTCCCTCGTGAAGAGCTCGAATCACTCCCCCCCTTAGGTCCTTCTCCCCTCCAAAGAAATCTATAAGAGTGCCAAAAGCCGCCGGATTAAGTTTTATGGACATAGCGTTGATGGTAAAATCCCGTCGGAACTGGTCCTCTCTGAGGGAGCTGGCCCAAACTTTGGGCAAAGCCGCCGGATATTCATAACATTCGCGGCGAGCCGTAGCTACATCGACCTTAAGTCTACCCGGAAAAGTGACCACAGCCGTTCCAAAACGCGTCTTTCCCTGCACCCTTCCCGATAAATGGCCGGCAAGCTCTCCCGCAAAGTCTATTCCCTCTCCCTCTACGGTGATGTCAATATCTAAGTTCTCTGCTCCCAGAAGAAGGTCTCTTACCATCCCCCCCACCAGGTAAGCAGAATAACCTTTCTTCTCGGCGAGCTTTCCCACCGCCTCCAGGAGGCGGAAAACCTTTCCGGAAAGCCGGGATTTCATCAATTGTCTCAAATTCTCTTGCTCCATAAAGCTATCCCTTCGGGGCGAATAGGCACACACAAACAGGCACAGAGGCACAAAGGAAAGATGAGGACAAATACTTGTAGTTTTTTAGATTTTTTAACTCTGTGCCTTTGTGCCTCTGTGCCTTTGTGCCTTGTCTTTAAACTATTTCTGGCATTTTGGACAAAAATAAGTGCTTCTCCCGGAAATCTTCTCCCGGGAAATCCTAACTCCACAGCGATAGCAGGGATCTCCCTCTCGCCCGTAAACCTGTAACTGGTATTGAAACCTTCCCTTCTTTCCTTCCGCATCGCGATAAGTATCGGTAGAAGTCCCCCCGGCGGAAATCGCCTTTTTCAAGATATCCTTAATGGCTCCGTGAAGCGCCTTGATTTGGAACCCGGTTAACTGATTAGCCCTTCTCTCCGGATCAACCCTCGCCTGGTAAAGAGCTTCCACAGCATAGATATTCCCCAAGCCGGCGAGCACATTCTGGTCGATGAGAACTATTTTTATTTTCCTCCTTTGCCCCTTAAGAACTTCTTCCAGGGAAAGCGAGGTGAAATTATCCTCCAAAGGTTCCGGCCCCAAATTAGCTAAAGCCGCAATCTCCTCCCATCCTTTCACCAGATAAACAACGCCGAATCGACGCTTATCCAGGAATCGTAACTGAAAGTTGTTATCAAGAGCGAAAATGAGACAAGTGTATTTATCCACCCTTTCGTTCGCGGGACAGCAAACCAACTGTCCGGTCATCCTCAAGTGAATAATGAGGAACGAACCATCATCCAGAGAAAAGATAAGAAACTTCCCCCGACGGGAAACCTCCCTAAACGCTTTCCCCTTTATCCTTTTCCCAAACGATAGAGGCGAAAGGCCCTTTATTGACCCCTTAAATAGGACATCCACCCCCTTTATTATTCTGTGCTTAAGCTTTCCCTTAAGTCCTTTCTTAATTACCTCTACCTCCGGTAACTCCGGCATAATATCTCCCCGCTCAATAAGCAAATTTAAAGAGATAAACGAGATAAGCTAAGTAAAATAGGAATAAAAAAGCGCCTTCCCGGCGAACCAGACGCAAGCCGCTGCGGGCAAAAAGAAGCATCACTAGAGTAAAGGATAACATCACCGGCATAGTTACTCTGAGGGTCTGGCTATCTATAGTTAGAGGGCTGATGAGGGAAGCGGTGCCCAGAACCCAGAGGATATTGATGATATTAGAGCCGATGACAATTCCGACAGCCATATCTCCCATCTTCTTAAAGGCCGCTACCAGAGCCGCAAATAGCTCCGGAAGCGAGGTTCCCACCGCTACCAGAGAAAGGCCGATAACTATCTCGGGAACTTCCAGGAAGCGAGCAATGTTCAGTCCGCTGGGAACAATTCCATACTTCGCCGAGACGATCACTCCCCCGGCCCCGATGAAGAACTTGATGAGATCTTTTTTTATGCTTGGAGAAGAGGCGCGGCTATTAATTACCTTTTTTCTTATCCGCAGTTCCCTCCTCACGATGTAGAGAAAAAAGCCAACAAGTAAAAAGCTGAGGAGAAGTCCGTCTCCAAAACTTAAGGTCCCCCCTCTAAAGATGTCCGGCCATCCCCGAAAGTTGAGCATTAAGAAAAAAAGCAATACAATTATCCCGAGAAGAAATTTTAACTCTAATTTTATCAACCCAGGCTGAAAATGGATAGCTCTGACCATAGCCACCAGACCCAATACCAAGCCGATATTGGCAATGCAAGAGCCCAGGGCATTCCCCACGGCAAGCCCGCCCTTATCCATGGAGGAAGCAATAACGGATACGGCAAACT
>CAZGXS010000068.1:0-3667 GCA_964529935.1 uncultured bacterium
TATCCCCTGGGAGAATTTACCCGCGGCTCTTTAACCTATAAACTTGAGGATGTAGAGATATTTAATATAGCTCCGGGTGCTTCATATTTTATCAGGCGGGAAGAGGGGCTTTTCACTACCAGCAGCCTGGAATTAGGGGTGGTGAAAGATACGCGGGATAGCATTTTCATCCCTACCCGAGGGCATCGGAGCAGCTTTTCGCTGGAACAGGCAGGAGGAATTTTGGGAGGAGACTGGGACTTCACTAAAAGTGTTGGGGAAACGAGCTGGTTCTTCAGGACTTTTGAGCGCTGGCCGGATCTCATTCTTAACCTGAGAGTTAGAGGAGGATGGGTAGAGGAGCATGGCGATAAGGGCCATGTTCCTATGCATGAACGCTTCTTTTTAGGGGGAGCTCACACTGTCCGCGGATACGCGGAGCGGGATATCGGCCCCAAGGATGAGAGAGGGGTGCCCACAGGAGGGGAAGTCTTCCTCCAGTTTAATGCTGAGTATACCTTCCCCCTGGTTAGAGATGTCAGGGGAGCGTTTTTCTTTGACAGCGGCGGGGTCTGGGAAGATATCGGGGATCTGGGTTTAGAGGGGATGGAGTCGGGAGTGGGCCTGGGGCTGCGCCTGACACTTCCCATCGGTCCTATTCGTCTGGACTACGGTTGGGCGCTGGATAGGGGAGAAGGCCGGATGCATTTCACTATGGGATGGGGATTTTAAATAGGGTTCAAGGGGTCAAGGATTCAAGTGAAAAACTTTAGAAAATAAACCCTGGAACCCTGGAACCCTGGAACCCTGGAATCCTTGAACCCTTTTTTGTTGAGAGGAGGGAAGATGATGAAAACTGTTATTGCTTTTTTTGTGGTGTTTAGTCTGCTGGGTCTGGGTTTAGCGGAGAGAGTGGGAGCTAGCAGGGGGGAGCCCCGGGAGGAAATTTCGCTTAAGATTGGCTATGTGGATCTGGGAAGGGTCATTGACCAGCATCCTATGGTGAAAGAGGCAGAAGAGGCCTTGCGGAAGCAACAAGAGGTAAAGCAAAAAGAACTAGAGGTGAAACGAGAGGAAATAAGTAGATTAGAAGCGGAACTAAGAGTTCGGGAACCCCTTTTAGAAGAGGGGGAGAAGGAAAGAAGACTTAGAGTAATCGAAGAGAAAAAGCGAGGGTGGGAACAGTTGTTTCGGGAATATGATTTGGAAATGAGGCGCAAGGTTTTTGAAAAACGGAGAGAGATGTTTGACGAGGTTCGCCAGGTGGTAAAATCGTTTGGAAGAGAAAAAGGCTATACCCTCATCCTTGACGCTAGACAAGTTATTTATAGCTTAGAAGGACTGGATGTGACCGAAGAGGTTATAAAGCGGCTCAATAAGACGGAAGAGCCAGCAAAACAATAAATAGGGTTCAAGGATTCGAGGGTTCGAGGATTCAAGTATTTTTTAAGGCTTTTCACTTGAACCCTTGACCACTTGACCACTTGAATCCCATGAAGGAAGCCATGGATTACCAGAAGACTATTAGGGAAGAAGTCCATTATACCGGGATTGGCCTTCATACCGGAAATAAATCTACGGTTACCTTTAAGCCGGCACCAGTTAATAGCGGGGTTCGCTTCGTGCGCACCGACCTTCCCGGGAAGCCGGGGATAGCCGCCGATATCTTCATGGCCGCGGATATCCCCCGCCGCACTACCCTTAAGAATGGGGAGGTTGAGGTGCATACGGTGGAGCACATTTTAGCGGCCTTAGCCGGCCTGGGTCTGGATAATCTCACTATTGAGGTTAATGCTAATGAAGTGCCGGAAACTGATGGAAGCGCTCTTCCCTTCGTTTCTCTGCTGTCCCAGGGGGGAATTGTCTCGCAGGAGAAAGCTAAAAAATATGCCCGCCTGAGCGAACCTATCTATGTCTCGGAGGGGGGAAGCTCGCTGGTCGCTTTTCCCGCCCTGGAGCTGGGGATATCTTTTACCCTGGATTACGATCACCCCTATCTTGGCACTCAGTTTGCCTCCTTCTTTCCAACCTCGAATATTTTTGAGAAAGAGATTGCCGGGGCCAGAACCTTCTGTTTGGAGGAAGAGGCTAAAGCTCTCCAGGCCCGGGGATTGGGCAAGGGAGCTAACCTCCAGAATACCTTGCTTGTCGGGAATAAGGGAATTGTGGGAGGGAAATTAAGATTTGAGGACGAGTTTGTGCGTCACAAGATACTGGATTTAATAGGCGACTTGTTTTTGCTGGGCTGCCCTCTCCGGGCCCAGATCATTGCCATCCGATCCGGCCATTCTCTTAACATCAAATTAGTCCGCAAGATTAAAAAGGCCCTTTCCGTTGCTCCCCCACCAGCCGAGATAACGGAGGAGCAGCTTGTACCCGTAAGGGTGCTTTTAGATGTGGAAGCCATTCAGAAGATACTTCCCCATCGCTATCCCTTCCTCCTGGTAGATAAAATTATCGAGATGGAGGATGATAAGAGCATTGTGGGAATTAAGAATGTGACTATCAATGAACCTTTTTTTACCGGACATTTCCCGGGAAAAGCTATTATGCCTGGTGTTCTTATTATTGAAGCCCTGGCACAGACGGCCGGGGTGCTGATGCTCAAAAAGATAGAAAACCAGGGAAAGTTAGCCTACCTGGCCGCCGTTGATAAGGTTAAACTAAGAAAGCCGGTTGTTCCTGGCGATCAATTGAGGTTAGAGATAAAGGTTCGGAAACTGCGCCGGCGAACGGGAAAAATAGAGAGTCAGGCTTTGGTAAGGGGAAAAGTGGTCGCCGAAGCCGAGCTGATCTTCTCTTTAGTGGAAGCATAAATAAAAAGAGGGTTCAAGGATTCGAGGGTTCGAGGATTCAAGTGTTTTTTTAAAGATTTTCACTTGAACCCTTGACTCCTTGAACCCTTAGCTCCGAAGGAGCGTATCTTGATAAATATTCATCCTACAGCTATTATTCATCCCGGCGCCCGGCTCGCTCCCGGCGTGGAAATTGGTCCCCATGCCGAAATTGGCGAGAATGTTTCTCTGGGGCAGGGAACGATAATTGGAAATCACACTTTTATAGATGGTTGGACGAGCATTGGCGAGGGGAACAGGATCTTCTCCGGGGCAGTAATTGGAACCGAACCCCAGGACCTAAAATATAAAGGGGAGAAAACATCTTTGGAGATAGGAGATAATAATGTTATCCGGGAGTATGTAACTATCCATCGAGGCACGGTAGAAGGAAGGAGAAAGACTGTCATTGGAAACAACTGCTTCTTCATGGTCTCTACTCACATTGCCCATGATTGTCATATCGGAGATGGTGTAGTTATGTCCAATTTAGCCGTCCTGGGAGGGCATGTAACTATTCAAGATGAAGCCTGGCTGAGTGGATTAGTGGGCCTGCACCATTTTGTGACGGTAGGCCGATTGGCCTTTCTGGGCGGGTATTCAAAGATAGTTAAGGATGTGCCTCCCTTTATGTTAGCTGATGGACAGCCGGCGGTAGTCCGGGGATTAAATGTAGTAGGATTAAAAAGAGCCAACCTCTCTAAGGAAAAGATTGCCTCTCTAAAGAAGGTCCACCAGATTTTATACCGTTCCCGGCTTAATACTTCTCGGGCTATTGAGAAGATAGAGAGGGAAGTAGAGTTCACAGAGGAAGTGAGTTTCCTCATAGAATTTATTAAGAGAACCGCCCGGGG
>CAZGXS010000069.1:0-3648 GCA_964529935.1 uncultured bacterium
GGTTTAATGTCTATGGCTTTTATGGGATTCCTGGGCTTAATTGTTGAATAAATAGGCTGTCACGAAACTCGTTCCAGCCTATGATTACACAGATTTTGAAAAGATTACACAGATTAATAATTTCCCTTGAACCCTTGAATCCTATCCCGAACGATAGTAGGGGGATATTTAATGTTATTACCGGCTATAATTGGTCTGGGAGCTTTGGGGCTCTTTTTTGGCTTGGGGTTGGGCTTGGCTTCACGGAAGTTTGCTGTCAAGATTGACCCCCGCGTGGAAAGCATCTTGGGGACTCTCCCGGGAGCGAATTGTGGAGCCTGTGGAATGGCCGGTTGCTCTGGGTTTGCTGAGGCGGTAATAGCGGGAAAAGTTGAGCCGGGTGGATGTGCCCCGGGAGGAGCAGAAGTAGCTATTCGCTTGGGTGACATCCTGGAATTAGAGGTGAAACCTGGGGAGAAAAAAGTAGCTAGGGTCCAATGTCAAGGGGGAAAAGAGATAGCGGCAGAGAAATTTATTTACCGGGGGGTAAATGACTGTCGGGCGGCGGCACTCCTTTTTGGAGGAAATAAAGTCTGTTCCTATGGGTGTTTGGGCTTGGGCACCTGCGCCGAAGTCTGCCCCTTCGGGGTAATTAATCTGAGTGAGGAGGGATTGCCGATAATCGCTGAGGCCCTCTGCACGGGCTGTGGGAAATGTGCCCGGGCCTGTCCTCGGGGATCTCTTTCTCTTGTTTTAGAAAAAGCTCCGGTTCATATTCTCTGTAAATCCTTGGAAAAAGGTAGACAGGTAAAGGCCGCCTGTAAGATTGGATGTATCGGCTGTAGTCTCTGCGTTAGGGTTTGCCCTAAGAAGGCTATTACCATGGAAAATAATTTAGCTTGCATAGATTATAGCCGCTGCGATGGATGCGGGCAGTGTGTGAAGAAATGCCCGACCAAGTGTATCGTTAAAGTAACCACCCAAGTATTACCACAAAAACCAGTATGCAGTATGCAAGATGCAGGATGCAGGATATAAGATGCAGGATACTGGTATTCTGGCGTGCATTAGTGGCTAAATACTTACAAAGTAGCAGGTTAAAAACATTATAACTGGCAGAAAAAAAGGGGGTGCAGGTATGTCAAAAAGAAGAACAAGAAGTGTTAGGGGGAGGAAAGGAATCGGTTTCTGGTTGCTCGTTCTTATTGTGGGAGCCTTGATCGGGGGCATCGTAGCGGAAATTATCGGACTGTTTTTCCAGGATCAAGCCAGCCTTATTCACCAACTCTTTATCGCTGGAATAGAGCTTGGATTTGATCCCCGGCCAATCAACTTATATGTTCTGGATTTCACCTTTGGATTAAGTGTAACTGTCAACCTTCTCACCCTGATGGGGCTTATCGGAGCTATCTATTTGGGACGGATCCTGTAAAATTTACAAAAACTGTGCCAGAATGCCTGTCCCTTGGGCGGAGAGCTTCACTCTCAGAAATCCGGGTCTATCCAGATAGTGGCTTCTTCCCTCAGAGCCTGGTACCATTGATGGTATATCTCCATCTGCCTCCAGAAGAGGAGTTCTTCCCGCAACCTTTCTGCTTCTAAGGCAAATTTCTCTTCATCTATCTCTACTTCTTTCCTCTCCTTCCCCTTGAGGATGGCAAAACCCTGGTCAACTTCCACCAGCGGGCCTATCTCTCCTTCCTGAAGGGGAAAGGCAGCTTCGGCAAAGGGGAGGGAGAAGCCGATTCCTGCTATAAATCCCCTTCGCAAGAAAAGGTTACTGTCCTTGACTTCCTGTGAGAACTCTTGGGCAGTCTCCTCAAAATCATTTCCTTCCCTCAATCTTTTCAAGCATTCTTCCGCTTTCGCTCTGGCCAGAGCCCAGGCTTTTTCTGCTCTCACCCTCTCTTCCACTTTATCCTTCACCTCTTCTAATTGGGGGAGATGGGATTTGCTGCTCTCCTTAACAATAAAGATGGCATAGCCTTTCGGGGTGCGGATGGCCCCGCTTACTTCATCTTCCTCCAGGGCAAAGGCCTCCCCGACGAAATCGGGGGCCCAGCCGATGTTTCTGAGAGCTTCCCCGCGAGCAAAAAATCCCGTTTCTTTTACTTCTAACTCTTTTTCCCTGACTATAATTTCCCAGGCAATTCTATCGAAGAGGCCAGAGGCCAAATCCCTGGCTTCTCTCCGGGCACTCTCTTCAGCCTTCTGCTTAGCTAAGATGTCCCTAATCGCTACGCGGACATCCTCAAGGGGAATTTCAGCTTTTTCAAAGCGTTTTTGGTAATAGGCAACTATTTCCTCTTCTTCTACCTCCACCTCCTCGGGCCTAAAACTGATCATTATATATTCTACATTTACTCTATCCGGCATCCTGAATGCCTCCCGGTTAGCTTGGAAATATTCCTCTATTTCCTCTTCCTTCACAGCCACCTCTTCTTTAAAATCTTCCCCTCGGAAAAGAAGATATTGGACCCTCACCTTCTCATTCCTTCTGATATATTCTTCTCTCACTTCCTCATCGGAGATGACGGCTTTTTCTGTCACCTGGCGCAGGAGCTCCCTTGCCTGTAAAACATTTCGCACTTCCTCTTCGTAATCTCGAGGACTAATGCGGCTAAATTCCATAATTCTCAAGAAAAGATCCCGGTCGAATATTCCTTCCCTCTGAAAATGAGGGCGGGATTTAATTTCCTCCAGAACTTCTTCATCGCTTACCCTGATAAGGCGTCTTGTAATTTCCTGGCGAAGAAGAGTCTCCCTTATCAAGTGTTCCAGGGCTTCTTTCTCTATTTCCTCGTCCCATTTTGCTTCCGGGATGGCCCGTCGGCGCTCCCCGATTCTCAAGTAAATATTATGAAACCCCCGGTAGAATATTTCCTGGCCATTGACTCTAGCGATGACTGCGGTCGGGGCTCTCATGTCCGGACGATGGCCCGGGGCAAGACCGGCGGGGCCAAAAAGAAAGATAAAGGCGGGGATAATAATAATCATAGTGACGATGAAGATGGGTCTCATTTTCTTTTGCAATACTCTAAGCATAATTTTCCCTCCTTATGTTAGAAATTATTATATCAGTTTCCAGGAGAACTTTCAAGTTTTTTGTAACTATTTTTGTAACTATTCGGCCACTAAGACACAAAGATAAATAACAAAACTGATAATTTCCCTTGAACCCTTGAACCCTTTCCCGAACGATAGTAGAGGGATATCTTGAGGTCTTGGTGCCTTTGTGGTGATAGCCTTGAGTAGTTACTAAAATTAGTTCCGAACGAGGTAAGGGATAACTTGGGGGTGATATTCTCTCTCCCCCCTTTTTTTTATTTCTCTATTCCCGTCGGTAAAAATCTTCCTTTATATCAAAAATTTAAATTTTTTTACTTTTTTTCCTTTTTTTCCTTGACAGGTGTAATCGTATCCGATAAAATAAGACTTCTTTTGCCTATAGGGCACACTGCCCATGTAGCTCAGTCGGTAGAGCACATGCATGGTAAGCATGAGGTCACCGGTTCGATCCCGGTCGTGGGCTCAGAAATTAGAAAAATAAATAAAGGATTCAAGGGGTCCAGGATTCAAGGGGTCAAGTGAAAAACTTTAGAAAATATACCCTTGAACCCTATTTTAAAGGAGGATAACAAAATGGCGAAGGCAAAATTTGAACGGACC
>CAZGXS010000070.1:0-3642 GCA_964529935.1 uncultured bacterium
ATACGCTCCTTCGGAGCTAAGGGTTCAGAGGTTCAAGGATTCAAGGATTCAAGTATTCAAGGGTTCCAGTAACTTATTAATTTCTTTCATTCTGACTCCTGACTCCTGAATTCTGGCTCCTGAGTCTATCCACCTACCTCGTTCCGCAGGGCCAGGCCCAGGGCCACGGAAAAACGCCCCCCTTCTTTTTCCGCTAATTGCCGTAGCCGGGCAGTCTCCCGACAATGTCCGATCTTCAGCAGGGGATTCCACTTCTCCGGAAGAATGTGCATGTTCTCCTGGAAATATTCATACACCGCCGGTATTTCCATGGCTCCTCCACTAAGAAGAATACGGTCTATCTTTTTAACCTTATCCCGGGTCTGATAGTATTCTAAGGAACGTTCTATCTGAGTGAGCACTTCTACCCCTTTTACCGGGAAAGAACCATCCCCGGAGGAAGGCAAGAGCTCCTTGCTCCCCTGGGAAATATCCCGTAAAAAGGGAGACCCCCCCTCTTTAACCAGGGCTAAATTGGTGAAAGAAGTGCCGATATTGAGGACGAGAATGCTCCCCCCCTTTTTCATCTCTCCCAACTGGATAACCCCATTTAAGAGAGCCAGAGAATCAATATCCATACACCGGGGAAAAAGCCCGGCCCTTTCCACCAGTTCCACCCGCCGAGCCACCGCCTCCCGGAGAGCCGCTATAAACAGGACCGAGACCTTTTCTCTCCCTTCAGGCCTAAAGATCTTCACCTCCGACTCCATCTCCTCTAAGTTTAAGTTGGGAATTAATTGGCTCATCTCTAAGAGAACGGCCTTCTTTATCTCCTCATCGGAAAGGGCCAAGGGAAACTCCAGACGCTGAATCGTGGGAGTAGGACCCAGATTGATAACTACCTCTTTGGTGTTTATCTCCTTGCGTCCCTCTTTTCTCAGGTCGCCTATCAGAGCTATTACTTTATCTTCATCTTCCGAAGCCGAAATCTCCCGCAACCCGGCCCACTTGAGGAGCGGCTCTCCCGAGGAGTAATCTACAGCCACCAACTTAATGGATCTCGTCCCGATGTCCAGACCCAGACTTTCCCCGTTTTGACCTCCCAACTCCCGGGCGAGCCTTTTCTTTCCCTTTCTATAAAGCGAGATACGAGGATTCTTTATCACTCTGGTGGCACCTCCTGCCAGTGCTCCAACCCGATATCCCGCGGAAGAGGAGCTATCTCGAGAGTAATCACGGTAATATTAATCGAACGGCTAGTCGAGCCTCCCTGGTTGTCTTGAACGGTTACGGTTACGCTATAAGTATCTAACATTTGCGGGGCTGTCCAAATAACCGAGGGGGTACTCTCAGTTTGTGAAAGACTGCCGCCATCTTTCGTCCAGGAGTAGGTAAGATAATCGCCATCAAGATCAGAAGCGCCAACAGTAACCGCGGAAGTATGTCCGGGCTGCACTTCAGGAGGATGAGCTCTTAAAAAATGAATCACCGGCGGTCGATTAGGCCCTGGTGCCGGAACCGGGGCGCCAGGAGGAAGCGGTGCTGGACAGCCAGGACAGCCAACACAGCCGGCGACAAGGAGAAGAGCTACCCCTAATAATCCACACTTTAACGAGTTTCTTTTATGCTTTTTCATCATTCTCTCTCCTTTCCCTTACACAGAAGCAGGGAATTGCCAAAACACGGAATAAGAATTAATTTGCTCTGCCTTCCAATTTCCATGCTTCCCTGATTACATTTTTTTATTTTTGCCATTTCTCTTTTAGGAATACCCTTCTAATTTATTATATCTCTAAACTGACGATTTGTCAAGTATTTCCAGAGCACCATCGTAAGTGGTAAGGAGTGAATTTTCGATGGTTCAGGAGATAGGTCTCATTCCCTACCTCTCAAACAACTCTACCCGAATGGCCCTTTCCCGGTCCCCTGCTCTTCCGGTAGAGGTAACCGTTATCCGATGTTCGTGCCGCGGGCCCAAGAACACGCTATAGTTCCCGGCGCCCAGAAGTTCATTCGTATAGAG
Organism: uncultured bacterium; assembly: GCA_964529935.1. Taxonomy (GTDB): domain Bacteria; phylum NPL-UPA2; class NPL-UPA2; order NPL-UPA2; family JAADIA01; genus CAZGXS01. The sequence goes on from CAZGXS010000070.1 coordinate 2,003, forward strand.
ATGGGCAGGCGGCCCCAGCCTCCAGTCGGGATAATTTCTTAACCTCCAGATAGTCCTTTCCACGCCCGCCTCGGCTAACTGGAGAGACTGAGAAGAGTGAATAGCCCTCCGGGTCAGGGAGCGCTCCAGCTGTCCCAAATAGAGAAAAGCCAGCCCCGTAATTGACATCAGGAGGGTAAACACCATCGCCATGACGAGAATATATCCCTTCTCCCCGGCGGCAGAGTTAATAAGCAATACGCACCTCATCAATTTTCCCCTGGGCCCAATAGCGGGGTTCCCCTGGGTAGCCTCCTATATATAAATCTTGGTCGCTGGAGAGGAATATAGCCCCCACCGCCACCACCCGGTCTAGGACTCCGTTGATATAGAGCCTGAGCTCTCCGTTATAATAAGTGAAACCAATCGCCTGCCAGACATCCCATTTAATATAACCCGTGGAATGTTCTTTGTAATAATCACCCCTACCGGCGCCCAATATTGCCCCCAGGTGGCCATATTCCCCGACCGCTAATCCGTACCCATAGTATCTACTCCACCACCAAAACCCCTCCCGTTCCCCCTTCCCTATAATAGGGTGAGGATTGCCGGTATTCTGCAGCTTAACCCAGGCCTCGACACTGATTCTCTCGGTCAAATTAAGGGTAACATCATCACTTACCCGGACATAGTCATTAATCCCGTCGAAGGAAAGGGCGGAGCCGTGCTTACCATGGGTCCAAGTAGCCCCGTGGCGCGTTCCCTCATTCCTGTTAGGGGAAGTATCCCTCAGCGTCAGCCCGGTATTTTCGTCAGAGAGCCACTCGGCCGCCAGGGGCCGGTTGCGGAGGATAGCCGCCGAGCGGGCGGATATCTCCAGATCATGCTCGGATAAACTGATCTCTATTCCGATAGCTCTTATCCCCCAGAAGAAGGAGAGGGACGTCAGGTTATCCACAATTACCCGGGACACTCCTGCGGTTTCTACCCTCAGGTTATTTCCCTCCCGGTAAAATCGTTTCCGCTCCCCCCAAGGGTTCTCCACCTCAATAGATTCCCCTCCCGCTGAAATTGTCACTCTTTCTCCCTCCCGCAGGACCCTCTTCATCCAGTCCATAGACAGGGAAAGGTCCCGCTGCAGTTCAACCTCCCTCCCTCCTTCCACCCAGTAGCGCTGGGTGATAAGTAGAATATGCCCCAGGCTGAGAATAACGACGGTTGCCACAATTATGGTGGTAAGGATAACCTCAACCAACGTGAACCCTTTTTTATTAAACATTTTAGCCAATCCTGCCATGTATTCGGGGTCTTCCCCAACCCCGAGGTCGGGTAGGGGTTTGATTTACTTGTGCCCTGAAGGGTATCAAACCCGCGGGTCGGATAAATCCGACCCCTACGGGACGAGAATCAACACTTGTTAGTTAGCTTGATAAATCAAGCAACTACAGTTCGTCTTTCACCCTAAAGGGTACAAGGTAGTTGCCCAATTTATTGGGCTAATTTAAGGTATCGGAATTTCAATCCGCTACCTGAACCCTTGACTCTTTGAACCCTTGAACACTTAGCTCCGCAGGAGCGTATCTTGTATCCTCTTAACTTTTTATTCTCCTCTTTCCCTGAGGAGCCTTTCTGCCCGGTGAAGCAAACTTGTGGCCCCGCGG
>CAZGXS010000071.1:0-1567 GCA_964529935.1 uncultured bacterium
CCCGATGAGTATTTGGGGGATATCACCGGCGACCTCAACGGAAAGCGGGGAAGGATTATGGGGATAGAGGCCCGGGGCCACAATCAGTTGATCAAGGCTCAGGCTCCTTTAGCGGAAATGGATAGATACTCAACGGATCTGCGCTCCCGGACAAAAGGAAGGGGAGCCCATACCAGGAAATTCTCCCATTATGAGGAAGTTCCCCGGAAAATCGCTGAGAAGATAATTGCCGAGATAAAGAAAGAGAAGGTAGAATAAAACCCCCGAGGCACCGAAGCACAGAAAACACAGAGGGAGAGAATGAGCGGACATTCTAAATGGGCCGGTATTAAACATAAGAAGGCTCTAATTGATGCTAAGAGAGGCAAGGTTTTCAGCAAGCTCATCCGGGAGATAACCGTAGCGGCCAAGCGGGGAGGAGGGAGCTCTTCTTCTAATCCGCGCCTCCGCACCGCCATCCAGGCCGCCAAGGACGCTAATATGCCGGCCGCTAACATTGAGCGGGCTATTAAGAAGGGAACGGGGGAACTTCCTGGTGTTCATTATGAGGAGATGGTTATTGAAGGGTATGCTCCGGGGGGAGTAGCCGTCATGGCCGAGATTGTGACCGACAACCGGAACCGAACAGCAGCGGAGATAAAACATATCTTCTCCAAGAACGGAGGGCGACAGGGAGAACCGGGATGTGTATCCTGGCTATTCCAAAAGAAAGGTCTAATTATTATTGATGAAAATAAATCCAATGAGGATAAGCTGTTGGAGCTTAGTTTAGAGGCCGGGGCTGAGGACCTTAAGAAAAACGGAGACACTTTTGCTATCACCTCCTCCGGGGAAAATTTTCAGGGGGTGAAGGAAGCCATAATAGGGGAAAACATAGAATGTAGTCTGGCGGAGATTACTATGCTTCCCCAGAATACGGTCCAGGTAGAAGGTAAAGACGCTCTTCAGGCCCTTCGCTTGGTGGAGGCCCTGGAAGAGCATGACGATGTCCAGCATGTCTATGCTAACTTCGATGTGCCGGATGAGATGTTGGAAAAAATTTAAAGAACAGGCACAAAGGCACAGAGGGACAAAGGCACAAAGGAAAAGATAAAAGCCAATACTTGCAGTTTTTTAGGTTTTTTTAACTTTGTGCCTCTGTGCCTATTCACTTAAAAGGTTTTTCATGCGCGTGTTGGGAATTGACCCGGGGATAGCCGTAACTGGCTACGGAGTGGTAGAGGAAGAAAGTAGAAAATTGGTTCTTATCAGTTATGGGACTATAAACACTTCCTCCCAGGTGTTTTTTTCCCAGCGTCTCGGTCAACTTTTTCAAAGAGTTAATGACCTTATCAGAGATTATAAGCCGGAAGCTGTGGCTGTCGAGGAACCTTTTCTGGCCAGGAATGTCCGCATGGCTCTTAATATCGGCCAGGCGCGGGGAGTAGCTGTCCTGGCCGGAGTAAACTCCGGCCTGGATGTGGCTAGTTATACCCCCCTTCAGGTTAAGCAGGCCGTAGTTGGTTACGGGAGGGCGGAGAAGGAACAGGTGCAGGAGATGGTGAAGAGATTGCTTAATATGAAGGAA
>CAZGXS010000071.1:1667-3633 GCA_964529935.1 uncultured bacterium
TCGGTTATGGGATTCATATTCCCCTCTCCACCTATGACTGTCTATCGGAGTCAGGAGAGGAAATAGAGCTTTATACCCTCCTCCATGTGCGGGAGGATTGCCTTCAACTTTTTGGATTCAAGACCGCTGAGGAGAAAGAGCTCTTTGAACTCCTCGTCTCCGTTTCCGGAGTGGGACCCCGATTAGCTTTACGGATCCTTTCCGGACTATCGGTGCGGGAGTTCAGGGAAGCTATGGGGCAGGAAAGCCTGAGACTTCTGACAGCTATTTCCGGCGTGGGCAAGAAGACAGCTCAAAGATTGGTCATTGAGTTGAAAGAAAAAATTGGAATCGCTTTAGTAGCTGAAGAGACAAAGAAAATAGCCAGAACTCCCGAGGAAGGGCAACTAATTAACGATGCCGTCTCTGCCCTGATCTCCCTGGGCTGCAAACCATTCGAGGCAGCTAAGGCGGTAAAGGAGGCGAGAGCCTCCTCACTGAAAAAGGTTCCTCTTGAGGCTCTGATTAAAGAGGCACTCAAACACCTTTAACTCGCTGCGCTCGTAATTGAAGATTGCAAATTGTAAATTTTAGATTGCAAATTTATTAAAACAAAAAACTGGAATTTTATACCTTCCATTTCAAAATTTCCAATCTTCAATCTTCAATTTCCAATTCGACTTGCCGTGGGCGGGTCGCTTGATAGGAGCAGATAGGATGAAAGAAAGTATCGTCAGCCCCAAAAGGATGGAGGAGGACAGAGAGTTAGAGGGTACTCTCCGTCCGCAAACCTTAGAAAGTTTCATTGGTCAGGACAAATTGAAGGAGAAACTTCACATATTTATTGAGGCTGCCAGGAAGCGTCAGGAAGCTCTGGATCACGTGCTTTTTTATGGACCGCCGGGGTTGGGAAAGACAACTTTAGCTAACATTGTGGCCAGGGAGATGGGGGTGAATATCAATAGTACCTCAGGGCCGGTAATCGAGAAACCCATAGACCTATCCGCCATCTTGAGCCATCTTCAAGAGGGAGATGTTCTCTTTATCGACGAAGTTCATCGCTTAAATCATGTGGTGGAGGAGATTCTTTATCCGGCTATGGAGGACTACAAGTTAGATATAATGATCGGCAAAGGTCCCAGTGCCCGCTCTATAAAACTGGATTTACCTAGATATACCCTGGTAGGGGCAACCACGCGAGCGGGGCTTTTAACTTCACCTTTAAGGGGCAGGTTCGGGATAATCAACCGTATTGGCTACTATAATCAAGGGGAGATGGAAAGAATTGTGAAGAGGTCTTCCCGTATTCTAAGCATTGAGATAGATGACGAGGGGGCTATGGAAGTGGCTAAAAGATCCCGGGGGACTCCCCGCATCGCCAACCGTCTCCTGCGGCGGGTGAGAGATTATGCCCAGATAAGAGCAGATAATGTCATCACCAGAGAAGTGGCTGATAAGGCTCTGAGGATGCTGGAAGTGGATAAATTTGGCTTAGACGAGGTGGATAAGATGATTCTCTCCACTATTATTGAGAAATTCAATGGGGGCCCGGTAGGAATAAATAGTTTGGCTGTGGCTGTCGGCGAAGAAGGGGATACCCTTGAGGAGATGTATGAACCTTATCTCATCCAGGAAGGTTACTTAGAGAGGACTTCCGGGGGGCGGAAGGCTACCAGGCGAGCTTACGAATGCTTAGAGATTCACCCGGGGGAAAGAAAATAAGCGGAACTGTGGTGAAAATCCTCTAACTACTCAAGTTCAAAGTTCCAGGGTTCAAGGTTTTCGAGCGAAGCGAGTTTAGGTGCAGACTCTATTCCGTCCGCTTTGCTTGGCTTTGTAGAGAGCCTGGTCAGCTTTATCGATTAAATTTTCCGCTTCCTGAGCATCCTCGGGGAAAGTGGCCAGGCCAATGCTGATGGTGGCTTTGCCCACCTCATCATAGGCCTTGAACTGATGTTTTTCTACCGAGAGGCGCAACCTCTCCGCT
>CAZGXS010000072.1:0-3406 GCA_964529935.1 uncultured bacterium
CAAGGCGAAGGGTGGAGGGTTACTGCGGAGAGATAAGGAGATAAAGGAATTTAAAGAGAAGACGGAAAGTTTGAGAAAGATCATATCCGTAATGGAATCGGAGGAGAAGCTGAAATTAGAAAGGAAGGGTGAGCTCTCTTGTCAGCTCGACCTTCTAAAAGAAAAACGGCGCCAGCAGGAATTGGAGAAGGCCAGTTTGGGAAATGATTATTCCTCAGTGGAGGACGAGAGGGTAAGAAGAGAAAGGGAGATTTCTCTGCTTCAGAGCGAGCTGAGGGATGTAGAAGATGACGAAGGGACAGCCAAGAAGGAGAGGAAGAGTTTGAGTAAGGAGCTGGAGGAGTTCGGGGAGAGAAACGAGGTGGTCCAGGAGAGGATTGCTTCCCTCCAGCAGTTGATAGAAGAGGGTGAAGGTGAGCGGGAGAAGATTTCCCGGGAATTAACCCGGTGGCAGGTGGAGTTAGCTTCCTGGGAGGAGAAGGAGAGAAGCGAAGGAAATAACCTTGCTCGGTTAAAGGAATCCTGTAAGGAGTATGCGGAGGCTCGAAGGAACAGCTTGGCCGAGATTGAGGAAGCTGAGCAGCGAAGGGTGGAGATAGATAGGGAAGAGGAGCAGAAGGAAAAGACTCTGAAAGGTCTTTTCGATGAGAGGGATTTAGCGGAAGAAGGGCTCAGGAGGGAAGAAGGGGAGCGGCAGAAGATTTTGTCTCAGGTTAACGAGATGGAAAAGGAACTTAGAGAGAGAAGAAGCCGGTTGGATAAGCTCCAGGATAAGATTCGTAGCCTGGACCTCCATAATGCTCAGCTGGAGATGAAGATGAGCAGTATTGAAGAGAGACTCTCCTCTGGATACCAGGTATCTCTTGATGAACTTTCCCGGGAGAGGGAAGTAGAAAGGATTGATGAGGAGGCGGCTAGCCGGGAGATCGCTCTGCTTAAGGCTAAGTTGGAAGCCATGGGTCCGGTAAACCTGGTAGCTATCGAGGAAAATAAGGAATTGGAGGAGAGATATGACTTCCTCATCGGACAACAGGAGGATTTAATCCAGGCCAAGGAATCTTTGCAGAAGGTAATCGTCAAGGTTAATCAGACGACCCGTTCTCTCTTTATGGAAACCTTCGAGCAGGTCCGGAAGCATTTCAACGGGCTCTTCTGCACTCTCTTCGGGGGGGGGAAAGCCGATCTTGTTCTCATCGATGAAATAGATATCCTGGAATCGGGAATTGATGTCATCGCTCAACCTCCGGGGAAGAGACTCCAGAGTATATCGCTTCTCTCCGGAGGGGAGAGAGCCCTAACGGCTATAGCTCTTCTCTTCGCTCTCTTTAAGGTGAAGCCCAGTCCCTTCTGCCTCCTTGATGAGATCGATGCCCCTCTGGATGAATCAAATATAAATCGCTTTGCCAGATTGCTTCAGGAGTTTACCTCTCAGTCTCAATTCATTATCATCACTCATAATAGGAGAACGATTGCTATGGCCGATGTTATATATGGAGTGACTATGGAAGAATCCGGAGTATCTAAATTAGTCTCCGTTCGCTTCCGTGAAGAAGAGAAAGAAAAGGAGGAAGTAAATGTCCAGGGTTTGTGATATCTGTGGTAAGGGACCTAGCACTGGCCATAATGTCAGCCATTCCCATCGGAAGACCAAGCGAAGGTGGCTGCCAAATCTACAGCGGGTCAGGGCCATGGTAGACGGCCTTTCTAAAAAAATTCGTGTTTGTACTGCCTGTATCCGTTCCGGCAAGGTGAAAAAGCCCAACCGGGCGGAAAAAAAACTTTGACCACAGAGGACACAGAGAAATACATATTAAAGTGTCACAGTGTCAAAGATTCAAAGTGTCAACATTTTTTTCCTGGTACTTTGAAACCCTTGAATCCTTGAACCCTATCCCGACCGTAGGGAGGGATATCTTAATAAAGAGTCTCTATGAAGGCAGAAGAGCAATTAAAGATTATAGAAAGAGGAACTATAGAGATCATCTCTGAAAGGGAATTGCTTTCCAAATTAGGTGAGGGAAGGAAACTTCGCATTAAGTATGGGGCGGATCCTTCCCGGCCTGACCTTCATTTAGGACATACTGTTCCTCTGAGGAAACTCAGACAGTTCCAGGATCTGGGGCATGAAGTTATCTTCTTGATTGGTGACTTTACCGCTACCATTGGAGACCCCAGCGGAAGAGCAGAAGCTCGGGAATCTCTTAACCGGGAAGAGGTTTTGAAAAATGCCCGGACCTACGAGGAACAGGTTCTCAAGATTCTCCACCGGAAGATGACTAGGGTGGTATTTAACAGTGAATGGCTGGATAAGATGAGCCTGAGGGGTCTGATAGAATTGGTTTCTAAGCAGACGGTAGCCAGAGTGTTGGAACGGGCGGAATTTAAGGAGAGGTTGGAGAAGCAAGATGAGATAAGTATCCTGGAGTTTTTCTATCCTCTTCTTCAAGCCTATGATTCGGTGGTCTTAAAAGCTGATGTGGAGGTGGGGGGAAGCGACCAGAAATTCAATCTCCTGATGGGAAGAACTATCCAGAGGCGCTATGGTCAGCAACCTCAGGTGGCCATTACTTTGCCTATTTTAGAAGGAACCGATGGCCAACGCAAGATGAGCAAGAGTTATGATAATTATATTGGCCTGGAGGAATCGCCCCGGGAGATGTTCGGGAAAACGATGTCTATTTCCGATGAGTTAATGCTTCGCTATTATGAGCTGTTAACGGATTTTCCTTTAGCTGAAATAAAAAAAATGCATCCTCGCCAGGCTAAGAAAAAGTTGGCTCGGGAGATAGTGGCTCTTTATCATGATGTGGAGTTGGCCCGGAAGGCGGAGGAAGAGTTTGAGAATGTCTTCCAGAAGAGAGGGCTCCCTGATGACCTGAGATTAAAAACGCTTTATGTTGAAGGGGACAAGGTGTCCCTGGTTGGCTTGCTGGATATGGGTTTGGGTATGGGGGACAGCAAAAGTGGGTTCAGGAGGCTAATCCAACAAGGAGCCGTTAAGGTAAGTGGGGAGCGCGTAAGCGATATCAATACCGAATTAGAGGCCGGAAAGGAATATCTCATTCAGGTAGGTAAGAGAAGATTTGAAAGGATATTTTTGAAGAAAAAAGCAGAAAAGAGATGAAGCGAAAGACATATAATCTCAATATCGGAGATGTTAGCTTGGGGCGAGGGCCCCGGATTGTAGCGGTAATCTGGGGGCCGGAGCTGGTGGAGTTGTCAGCCCGGGCCCGGGAAGAAGGGGCTGACCTTTTAGAAGTTAGGATAGACCTTTTTAAGAAGGTTGACCTGGACAGCTTGAAGAAAAATTTGAAAGTTATCAGGCAAAAGGTTAAATTACCTATTATCGCCACGGTGAGACGTAAAGATGAAGGGGGAGGACAAAGATACTCGGGGCGGGAACGTC
>CAZGXS010000073.1:0-3379 GCA_964529935.1 uncultured bacterium
CTTCTGTGAAAGACCCTTTAACCAGTTCAGTTTCTTCATCTCCGACTAATTTTTTCTCCCCCCCCCAATTCCCCCTTAACAATAAAATAAAACCACGAGATTACACAAGGTTGGCACAAGATAGGGATTAAGAGAATTTTTAAAGTTCATCTTTAATACGGTGAAAATCTGGTGAATCTTGTGGCTAAAATCCTGTTCCTTAGGGTCGAAAATTTCTTAACTGCTCTAATTTTTCATAGGCCTGGCCAGTATCTATCAATTGGGCGGCTATTTCTATTCCCTCTTGCAAGCTTTTGGCTTTATTGCCCAGGAGAAGTCCCGCCGACGCATTTAAGAGAACAATATCTCTTTTTGCTCCTTTCTCTTTACCTTTTAAGATATCAATCAGTATTCTACTATTCTTCTCCCCTCCTCTTCCGGTTAGATCTTCATCTCTGGGAGGCTTAAGGCCAAGCTCCTCAGACAATATCTTAAAATCCCTCACCCCTCCATCTTCACAGAGCTCGGAAACGACATTCTCCCCCAGTGTGGAAAGTTCATCCATGCCTCTTTTGTGGGTCTTATCGAATCCGTGCACGACGAAGGCTCTTTTCATATTAAGGAGCTTTAAAACTTCCGCCATTCTCCTCGTTAGCCGAGGTTCGCGGACGCCTAATAACTGGACCCCATTCTTTCTCTTAGAGTCAAAAGCGGGATTAGCCAGGGGGCCCAGAATATTAAACACCGTGGGCACGCCTATCTCTTTGCGCACCTTCTGGACATTCTTAAAAGCCCGGTGGAAATTAGGAGCATAAATGAAACCAAGTCCTATTTTAGAGATACAATCCTCAACCTCAGAGGGCTTCAAATCAATCTTCACCCCTAATTGCTCCAGGACATCCGCGCTTCCACACTTTGAGGTAATAGCCCGATTGCCATGTTTGGCAATGACCATTCCCGAGGCCGCCAGGATAAACATAATCGTCGTAGAGATATTAAAGGTATCCAGGGTTCCCCCGCCGGTGCCACAGGTATCTCCAACGAGGGCATCTCTTCCCTCCCGCAGCTTGACCCGCACCGGCTCGGCCATCTCCCTTACGGCAAAAACAAAGGCCGCGATTTCGGCGATGCTTTCTCCCTTGGCGTTCAGAGCTATTAAGAAAGCAGTTTTCTGAGAATTAGAGGGGCCTTCCGACATTAGAATTCGCATGGCCCCATAGGCTTGATGAGGTTCCAGCTCCTCCTTTCGGCGAACCTTCTCAATATAAGGGCCTAAACCTCCATCTTCCCCCCCTTTTTCCTCCCGGTACCGGGAAAGAAGTTCGTCAAAGAAAGAACTATTTTCTCCCTCAGTATTCTCCTTAATCCTTGATTTCATACCCTCTTCTCCCTAACAGAGAATTATAAAAGTTTTTACCCGCAAGATTTCCCAGATTTTCACCAGATTAACAATGAAACTTAAAAAAACTTTCTCTTAATTCTTATCTCGTGCCAATCTTGTGTCCTCTCGTGGTTTCATAATCTTATTCCTTTGGCTTGAGGTGGACATTCCTTCCTTTGATTTCCAGTCTTTCCTCCGCAAACAACTGAATAGCTTGGGGATATAGTTTACACTCTTCGGCAAAGACACGGGCCGCTAAAACATCAACGGTATCGTCGTCTTGAACAGGAACAGCGGCCTGTAATATTATCGGCCCTCCATCATAAGCATTGTCAGCAAAGTGAACGGTGCAGCCAGAGACTTTCGCTCCATAATCCAGGACCGCCTGGTGGACATAATGACCATAATAGCCTGGACCGCAGAAAGAAGGGATAAGAGCGGGATGGATATTCATCACTCTGCCCTTATACTTCTCCTCGGCTTTGAATAAATGCATAAATCCGGCCATAACGATCAAATCCACGGGGTAACGAGAAAGAATCTTATTGATCTCCTGGCTAAACTTGCCGGCATCGTCCCCCTTATAAAGTTTATGAGGGACACAGCGGGCCTCTATCCCTGCTGCTTTTGCCCTCGCCAGCCCGTAGGCATCCTCCCGACTGCTGATAACTACTACCACCCGGGCGTCCAATTTCCCTTCCTGGATATGGTCAATAATGTTCTGTAAAGTTCTCCCCCCTCCGGAAAGGAGAACGGCCAGATTCACGGGTTTAGCCATCGATTCTTTACTCCTTCAAGAAAAAAAGGGTTCGAGGATTCGAGGGTTTGAGGATTCGAGGGTTTTGTTTTTTTTAAGATTTTCACTTGACCCCTGGAACCCTCTGTTTAAAATATTTTCGTTATCTCATTCCTTTCAAAATAGGGGAAGCTTACCCCCACCGGTAGAATCCCTGCCATATCTCCCCCCTGCCTCATTCTACTCCCTGCTCCTATCAATTGGCAATAAAAATTGATAACGGGAAATCGAAACCAGTATTCTTCGATAGTAACAAGCGGGAGTCTCAAGGCTTTTGCTTACTTTAACTTTGCCCCTTCCCTCAAGGCCTTTTTATTCACATCCAGGAGATGGTGAGAGCGCTGGGGAAGAATATTATTAAGATGCTCGAGAGCCGCGTCCAGGGAGACAACTTTCTTTCGGGCCATATAGGCGCCGAGAACGACCATATTGGCTACTTTGGGGTTACCTAATCTCGTAGCTATCTCGGTGGCAGGAACTTCCACAACCTCAAGGTCATCTCTATGCGCTTCCCGGCTGATTAAGGAGCTGTTGAGAATAAGAAGTCCTCCTCTCTTAATCCGGGGTTCGAACTTATCCAGGGAAGGTTTGTTCATGACAATGGCCGTGGAGGGATGGGGAGAGAGGGGGGAAGCGATCTCCTCCGAGGAAATGATTACCGTACAGTTAGCCGTTCCCCCTCTGACTTCGGCGCCATAGGAGGGTATATAGGTAACCTGATGGCCTTCCTGCATCCCTAAATAAGCAAGCAGTTTTCCCATAAAGATTACCCCCTGCCCTCCAAATCCGGCCATAATTATTTCTTCATGCACTCTTAATCTCCCCTAAAGGAAAATAGGGAATCATCTTCTCCTCCAGCCACTTCATTGATTCCCAGGGAGTTAATCTCCAGTAACTGGGGCAGGGAGAGAGAATTTCCACCAGGGAAAGACCCCGGCCTTTTATCTGCAGTTCAAAGGCCAGGCGTAGAGCCTTCTTCGCTCTGATAATATTAGTCGGATTATTCACCGCCGTCCGATTAACATAGACCGTCCCCGGAAGAGAGGCCAACATTTCAGCCACTTTCAAGGGATAACCGGCGCTGAGAGATTCTCGTCCCGCTGGTGTAGTGACTGTTTTCTGGCCGATTAAGGTGGTGGGGGCCATCTGGCCGCCGGTCATTCCGTAAACAGCATTATTAACAAAAATGACGGTAATCTTTTCTCCCCGGTTGGCCGCATGAA